>DASSNR010000187.1:0-3082 GCA_035687925.1 Gemmatimonadaceae bacterium
ATGAAGCGCGTGAGGATGACAGCGACCACGATCGCGGCGAGAATCGTGAGACCAACGAGCGGCTCGACGTGCGCGCCATTCGACGCACCGGCCGCGAGCTCCGGTGGGACGCCGAGCAGCACGCGTCCGTCGTGCAGCACGCGCCCAACGACGAGCGGGAGCGCAATGCCGGCGAGCAACGCGACGGCGCGCGCGATGTACTGCGGCCCCTGACGCAGCACAGGGTTCGCGAGCGCCGTGGCAGCCTGCAGTCCATAACGCCACCCCACACGCAGCCCCCACGCACGCAGCACGAGCTGCCCGATGTTGTAGACGCCGAGAAAGATCACCACCGTCGCCCACGGACCGGCGCCGAGCCCGAAGATGGCGAGCGCGAGGAGCGAGCTGAACGGGAGCCACCCCGCCCACACGAGCCGATCGCCGACGCTCCCGAGCGGTCCGCACAGTGCCGTGCGGAAGCGCTCGATGCGCTCGGGCGGCAGCTCGTCGAGCTCCGCGCGCACGAGCGCGCCGACGGCGACCGCCGCGAGATACGGGTGCGCATTGAAGTAGCGCGACTCGCGGGCGAGCGCGGTGTGGTACGCGGTACCTTTCGGTCCACCGGGCAGACCGCGCAATCCCGGCTCGGTGCAGAAGCCGATGCCGGTGCCGACGAGCAGCTCGTAGTTCCACGAGCTCTGCACGGTGAAGAGCCGCGCATAGATCGAGAGCCACGTCCGCGCGGGGAGGCGCCGAGGTGGTGTGGTGGCGGGCGCCGTCGTCATAGGAGTACCAGCGCCGCGAGGCCGATCGCGAGGCCACCCACGAGGTACCATGGCGCACCAGGCGCCGCGCGTGAGCGCCTCCAGGCCGCGCTCGCGGCGACAGCGGTCGCGATACCGATCGCTACCGCCATCGAGTCGCCGGCCGAGAGATGCCACCGCTGGAGGAGCGCGATCATCGCCGGCTGGAAGATCGCGACGGCGATGCCCGTGAGAAGCGCGCCGCGGAGAAAATCGGCGAGCAGTCCTCGGACCTGCAAGTTGAGAACGGTGCCGGCATTGCCGGCATCGATCGACGACAGATTGCGTCGCGCCCACAGTCCGTTGAGGCGACGGACCGACTGCATCGTCCATCCGCCCGCCCACGCGGTGATGACCGCGGCCAACATCGCGAGCGCGAGCGAGCCAGCCTGCGGCACCGCGCGTGACGCGAAGAGCGCGCCGCCGACGACCGCTGCGGACGCCCACTCCGGATACCACGCCGCTCCAACGGGGAGCGTTTCCAGCGCGAGGAGCTCGAGCACGACGCCCATCAGCATCCCGTCGACAGGCCGGCCGAGCAGCGCACCGCCGAGCGTCGCCGCGACGATGGGACGCGAGATCATCGCTTGCGGGAAGCTCACGACGTCGAGCCCCACGAGTCCGCCGAGCAGCGCGAGCGCGAGCACGAGGCTGAGGCTCATCCTGACGTCCCGTCCCTGCCAAGCACTTCGGCGAGCGGCATCGGGCGTGCGGCGGGCACGTCCTGCGCAACGACGCTGACACCGCGCGCCTCGAGCGAGCGCAGCACGGCCTCCTCCTCGGGCGTGAGGTAGATGTAGCGCAGTCGCTGCGTGCGTCCCGCGCGGTGATGGATGCCGCCAAGGTTCACCGACGTGACGCTCGGCGCGCGCTCGAGAAAGCGGAACATCGTGCTGACGTCGCTCGTGAGGAGGATGCCGCGGCGCGGATCCTCCATCCACCGCGCGACATCCTGCCCCGCTCGCTCCACCGAGGCGAAGTACACGTCCATCTCCGGCGGCACCCCCATGCGATAGAGCTCCTGCTCCCACTCGCTGTCGGCCACTTCGTCATCGACGAGCACGATGAAACCGAGGTCGAGGGGCTGCCCCCACCCGACCACGACCTGTCCATGGATGAGACGATCGTCAATGCGGTAGAGCTCAATGCTCACGAGTCGCTCACCCCGCAAGCAGCTTGATCGACGCCTGCCCGCGCGTCACCGCGCGCACCACCGTTTCGCGCGCGGACCCGTCGGGACAGGTGACGTAGGCCAGCAGCGTCGGCAGGTTCACGCCGGTGACGACGAGGAGATCATCGCGCCCCCGCGCCAGCCGGCACGCCGCGATGCTGCAGCTCCCCGCGGCGAGATCCGTGAAGATGACTTCGGCGTGATGCTCGGCCACGAGCTCGCGGAGCCGGTGCTCGATGTCCTCGGCGCTGAGTCCGGCATTCGACATCGGAACGAAGCGATCGCCGCGCCCGGTGATTCGCTCGACGGCGCCGATGATCCCCGTCGCGAAATCGCTGTGCCCCACGACGATCGCGGTGTGCGTGTCACTCATCGTCTTCAGCCAGATACTGGCGGACGTGCGCCGCCGCACGCATGCGCGAGATGAGGCGCTGGTTGAACGCCTCCGCCGGATTCTCGCCCGTGTAGCGGAGCAGATGGTTCATGGCGATGACCTCGGCCACCACCGTGATGTTCTTTCCAGGATTCAGCGGGATGGTCACCTTCGGAATCTCGACGTCGAGGATCGACGCCGTCGCGCCGTCGAGTCCCGTGCGGTCGACGGTCGCCGCGCGGTTCCACTCCTCGAGCGCCACGACGACCTCGATGCGCTTCTGCTGGCGGACGGCGCGAATGCCGAAGATCGCGCGGACGTCGATGACGCCCACGCCGCGGATCTCCATGTGATGCCGCTGGAGATCGTGTCCGCGACCGATGATGACGTCGTTCCCGCGCCGCGTGGCGATCACGAGATCGTCGGCCACGAGCCGATGGCCGCGCTCCACGAGATCGAGCACGCATTCCGATTTGCCGATGCCGCTCTTGCCGACGAAGAGCAGGCCGACGCCGTACACATCGGCGAGCGTGCCGTGCAGCGTGGTGGTCGGCGCGAACTCCTCGGCGATCGCCGGCTTGATGCGGCGGTAGAACTCCGAAGTCTTGAGCGGCGAGCGGAGGATCGGAACGCCGGCACGCTGCGCGATCTCGATCATCTCCTCGGGCAGCGCCTGCCCCTTCGTCACGATCGCGCAGGGGATCGGGAACGAGAAGAAGAGCTCGATCACGTGCCGGCGCTGATCGGCAGGGAGCG
>DASSNR010000198.1:0-3951 GCA_035687925.1 Gemmatimonadaceae bacterium
ATGCGGCGTCGTGGCTCGCGATCGTCGCCTTCCGATTTCCGCGCGAAGAGCATGATGCCTCCCGATGGCGATCATGGTGAGGTGAATCGGGGCGCTTCGGGGTTACGTCCGTCTTGTACCAACTGGACTGAACATAAGGAAGGTGTCGGTTTGTATCAATATGGCTGGAACAAACAGACTCGACGGCTCGGACAAGCTTACGCCCCGCCGTCTGCGTTCTGGAGGACCCGCGCAAACACCTCGCGGTCCACGTTCCCGCCGCTGATCACAACCCCCACGCTCCGCCCGCGCATCGCGTCGCGCTCCCCGAGCAGCGCCGCGACGCCCGCTGCACCCGCGCCCTCCGCCACGTTGTGCGTGTCGCTGAAGATGGCGCGCATCGCCGCCTCGATCTCCGCATCGCTCACCTCGACGACACGCTCCACGCCGCGCGCGATGATCTCGAGCGCCTCGGCGACCGGCGTGCGACACGCCATCCCATCAGCCAGGCGCGTCGTGACATCGTGCGACACCGGCTTCCCCGCGGCGAGCGACCGCGCGTACGCCGGCGCCCCAGCCGACACGACGCCGACGATTGTCGTCCGGAGTCCGAGCGCATCGCGCGCCGCGATCATCCCGCAGATGCCGGAGCCGAGTCCGATCGGGACGTAGACGGTGTCAAGCCTCGGCACCGCGCGGAGCAACTCGAGCGCGTACGTCCCCACGCCCCGCACGAGCAGCGGATGAAACGATGGCAGCCGATGCCACCCGCGCTCGGTGGCGATTGCATCCGCAGCCTCGAGCGCCGCCTGAAAATCGTGTCCCTGCTCCAGTAGCTCGACGCCCAGCGCGCGCATCGCCGCATTCTTCTCTACGCCGTTGCCGTGCGGCACGACCACGGTCACGCGGAAGCCGTAGCGCCGCGCAGCGAAGCCGACGGATTGCCCATGGTTCCCGCGCGTCGCTGTGACGAGCCCCGCGATAGTCGGCTGCGTGCGACGCAGATGTTCGAGGTAGACGAGCCCGCCGCGCACCTTGAATGCGCCCGTCGGTGCATGGTTCTCGTGCTTCACCCACACCGCCGCACCCGCGCGCGCGGACAGCAGCGGCCATGCGTACTGCGGTGTGGGTGGCATCACTGAATGCACCAGCGCCGCCGCCGCATCGAGCTCGCTGAGCGAGGGGAGGGGAGAGGTCACGTCGCCGCGTCGCTCCAAGAGTGTAGATCCATCACGCGCCATGCGACGCGGGACGACCGCCGCGTACCGCGCCGCCCTCCGCGTCGCGCGCCGCCAGAATCAGATCGGGCGCGTTGCTGATGATTCCGGCGACGCCGATCTTCCACAGCCGCGTCGCGACCGCCGGCTCATCGACGGTCCACACGTGCGTCGGACACCCCGCACGGCGCGCCAGATCGACGAAGCGCCGCGTGACGACCGGGAGCACAGCATACCGCTCCGGCGCCGCGATGGCGCGATAGCCGAGCGACCGCGGACGCGGTCCGATGAAAGTGCGGGCCAGCATGCGCGCGATGTCCCCTCGGCACGCCCCGCACACGACGTTCGTCCCGCGCAACTCGTCGAGCGCGCGGGTGTCGAACGCCGCCACCACGCATCGATCCTCGGCGTGGTGCGCGTCGATCACGCGTTGCACCGCGCGACCCGCTCCCGCGGCCTTGATCTCGATCAGGAATGGCACACCGGCGAAGCGCTCGAGTGCCTCGGAGAGCGTGGGGACGCGCACGCCACGGCCGCGCCACGGAAAGCTCTGCCCGCGATCGGGCGTGAAGCGCGCGCCCGCGTCCACGCCGCCAAGCTGCGTGAAGGAGAGCGATGCGACGGCGCCGCGCGCATCCGTCGTGCGATCGAGCAGCGGATCGTGGATGATGACCGGGACGCCGTCCGCCGTCACATGCACGTCGCACTCGATCGCGTCCGCACCCTGCTCGATCGCGAGCGCGAACGACTCGAGCGTGTTCTCCGGCGCGTATCGCGCGGCGCCTCGATGCCCGATCACCGGATGCGCGTCGAGATCGAGCAGAATATTCATCGCCGAGTCTGCAGCGGCGCGCGGCCCGCGGTGCAGATCACGCGGCCGATGACCCGGCGGCCGATACCGCGACGAGCGCGTACTCGCGTGCGCCCTTCCGGAGCAGGAGATGCCCGCCCGCGAGCAGTGTGCTCGTGGGAATCGCGCGATCTCCCGCGCCGAGCCGTTGACCGTTCACGTAGAGTCCACCCTGCTCGAGCAGTCGCCGAGCCGCGCCCTTGGACGGCACGAGTCCGGCCGCCGTGAACAGCTCGAGTGTGTCGAGCGTCCCGTCCATCGGCGCCGGCACGCGTGCGAACGGCACCTCGGCCGCGAGTGCGGCAATGGCATCGCCCGAGAGCGTCGTTGCGTCCAGCTTGCCGAAGAGCAGCGCCGAGAGCTCCCTCGCAATCTGCGCCGCGTGCTCGCCGTGCACGCGCGCCGTCACGTCGAGCGCCAGCGCCTGCTGCGCAGTGCGCTGCTCGGGATGCGCGACGGTCTCCGCGTCGAGCGACTCGATCTCCTCGTGCGAGAGGAGCGTGAAGTAGCGGAGATACTTCCCCACGTCGCGGTCATCCGTGTTGACCCAGAACTGGTAGAACCGGTAGGGCGACGTGAGCTGTGGATCGAGCCACACCGCGCCCGCCTCGGACTTACCGAACTTCGTCCCCGATGCGGTGGTGACGAGCGGGAGCGTGAGTGCCTGCGCCTCCGCTCCCATGACGCGACGGATGAGCTCGATCCCCGCGGTGATGTTCCCCCATTGGTCGCTCCCGCCGATCTGCAGCGTCACGCCCTCGCGCCGGTTCAGCTCGAGATAGTCGTACGCCTGGAGCAACATGTAGCTGAACTCCGTGTACGAGATCCCGCCCTCGATGCGCGACTTCACCGATTCCTTCGCCATCATGTAGTTCACGGTGAAGTGCTTCCCGACATCGCGCATGAACTCGACCGCGCTGAGCGGCAGCAGCCACTCGGCGTTGTTCCGCATCCGCGCCGCGTTCAGCCCGCTGAAGTCGAGGAAGTGCTCGAGCTGCGCACGAATCCCCCGCACGTTCGCGTCGACCGCGTCCACCGTCAGCAGCTGCCGCTCGACCGTCCGCCCGCTCGGATCGCCGATCATCCCCGTGCCGCCGCCCACGAGCGCGATGGGTCGATTCCCTGCACGCTGCAGATGCACGAGCCCCATGATGGGCACGAGACTCCCGACGTGCAGACTCGACGCCGTCGGGTCGAAGCCGCAGTACGCGGAGATCGATCCGGCGGCGAGGGACCCTCGCAGCCCTTCGGTGTACTGGTAGAGCAGGCCGCGCCAGGCCAGCTCGTCGAGCAGAGAGTGAGGTGCGGTCATCCGTCAAAGATAGGCCGCCCGCTCGAACGTGTCACCGCCCGCGCGTTGATGTGAGGGAGGGCGGGAGGTACATTCAGGCGGGATGCGGGATGACACGGTTGTCATTCCGAGCGCAGCGAGGAATCTCGGTCCGAGAACGAGATTCCACGGTCGCTGCGCTCCCTCGGAATGACAACGGCTCCAGCAGTTCCGCATCCCGCGTCCCGCATCCCGCATCCCGCACTCATGTCCCTTCTGTCGTACCCGCGCCATCTCTTGCGTGTGAACCGCCGGTTCTGGCGCACGCACCCGCGACTGAAGTACGCCACGCTCCTCGCCGTCGTTTTCTGCTGCATGTTCGCGATCGGCATGGTGTACGCCGCGTGGACGCTCGCCTGCCGCGGCTCGGCGTGTCCGTCGGTCGCCATCCTCGATCAGTTCACGCCGCGACAGACGTCCAAGCTGTACGCGGCGGACGGCCGCTTCATCACGGAGATCGGGCTCGAGCGCCGCACGCTCGTCAAGCTCGACGAGATTCCGAAGACGGTGCAGGACGCGTTCATCATCACCGAGGACAAGCGCTTCTACGAGCACCACGGCATCGACTGGATTCG
>DASSNR010000214.1:0-7833 GCA_035687925.1 Gemmatimonadaceae bacterium
ACGCGCTGAGCGCGAACAACGGCAATGCGGGCGGCGGCTTCTACTCCGAGGGTGGGCAGTTCTACTACGTGCGCGGCCTCGGGCGCGTGCACACGCTCGAGGACATCGGCAACATCGTCGTCGCGGTGAAGGATGGAACGCCGATCCTCGTCAAGGATATCGGCCAGGTCATCATCGGCCACGCGCCGCGACTCGGCCAGTTCGGCTTCGACAGCGCCAACGACGCCGTGGAAGGTGTGATCATGCTGCGCACGGGGGAGCAGGCGCAAACCGTCCTCAAGGGCGTGCGGCAGATGACGGAGATGCTCAACGATTCCCTCCTGCCCAAGGACGTCAAGATCCACTCGTTCTACGACCGCAGCGATCTGATCGCGCTCACGACGCGCACGGTGGAGAACAATCTGCTGCGCGGGATCGGACTCGTGGTCGTCGTGCTCGTCTTCTTCCTCTACGATGTGCGCGCGGGGCTCATCGCCGCGACGACGATCCCGCTCTCGCTGCTCTTCGCGTTCATCCTGCTCGACATCCGCAACATTCCCGCAAACCTGCTCTCCATCGGCGCCATCGACTTCGGGATTCTCGTGGATGGCGCCGTCTTCATGGTGGAGAACATCCATCGACAGCTCGCGGAGCGACACGGCACGTCGTACAGCGTGAAGGACGTGATCATCAGCGCCGCCGCCGAAGTCGATCGACCGATCTTCTATTCGGTGGCGGTGATGCTGGTCGGGTTCCTGCCGATCTACGTGCTATCCGGGCCCTCCGGGAAACTGTTCAAGCCGATGGCGGCCACCACCATCTTCGCGCTCATCGGCTCGCTCATCGTCACGCTCTCGCTCATCCCCGTGCTGTGCGCGGGGATCATGCGCCGCGGCGTGCGGCCGCGCATCAACCGGGCGCTCGAGTGGGTCACGCGCCAGTACGAGCGCTCGCTCGACTGGTGCCTCGCGCACCCGTGGCCGACGATCGGCGCGTCCGCGCTCATCTTCGCGCTGTCGCTGCTCAGCGTCCCTGCGATCGGTGCGGAGTTCATGCCGCATCTGGATGAAGGCGCACTCTGGGTCCGTGCGACGATGCCGTACACGATCTCGTTCGACGAGTCGTCGAAGATCGTCCCGCAGATCCGCAACATCATCAAGTCGTTCCCGCAGGTGACGGTCGTCGGCTCCGAGCACGGTCGCCCCGATGATGGCACCGACGCGACCGGCTTCTTCAACGCCGAGTTCTACGTCGGGTTGAAGCCGTACGATCAGTGGACGGGAGCCATTCGCACCAAGCCGGAGCTCATCGCCGCGATCGACAAGAAGCTCTCGCACTTTCCCGGGATCATCTTCAACTACACGCAGCCCGCCGAGGACGCGGTGGATGAAGCGGAGACCGGACTGAAGAGCGCGCTGGCGGTGAAGATCTTCGGTCCGGACCTGAACGTGCTCGAGCACAGCGCCACCTCGATCAAGCAGGTGCTCGAGGGCGTGCGCGGCATCGGGGACGTGACGGTCGTGCAGGAGCTCGGGCAGCCGTCGCTCACGATCGAGGTGGACCGCGCGAAGATCGCCCGCTACGGTGTGAACGTGGCGGATGTGAACGGCCTCATCGAGGCGGCCGTCGGCGGTGCGGCGGTGTCGCAGGTCGCGCAGGGCGAACGGCTGTACGATCTCGTCGTGCGCCTTCAGCCGCAGTTCCGTGAGACGCCCGAGCAGATCGGCGACATCCCGGTGGCCACGCCGGGCGGGCAGCAGATTCCGCTCAAGGATCTCGCGACGATCCAGGTGTCGAGCGGCGCATCGTTCATCTATCGCGAGAACAATTCGCGCTTCATCGGCGTGCAGTTCTCGGTGGACGGGCGCGACCTCGCGAGCGCCGTGCACGATGCGCAGCAACAGGTGGCGGCCACGGTTCACATGCCAGCGGGCTACCGGCTCGTCTGGGGTGGCGAGTATCAGGAATACACTGCGTCGCGCCAGCAGATGCGGATCATCATCCCGCTCACGCTGCTCGCGATCTTCCTCCTGCTCTTCGCGCTCTACAGCAACGTGAAGTTCCCATTGATCACGGTGGTGGGCGTCGTCCTCTCCGCGCCCATCGGCGGATTCCTCGCGCTGCTACTCACCGGCACACCGTTCTCCGTGTCGTCGGGGATCGGTTTTCTCGTCCTCTTCGGCGTGTCGGTACAGACCGCGGTCATCTACATCTCGTACGCCAACGAGCTCCGTCAGAGCGGTGTGGGGATCGCGGAGGCGACGCGTCAGGCCGCCGTGCTCAAGTTGCGCCCGATCATGATCACCGCCCTCGTCGCCGCGATCGGTCTCTTCCCCGCCGCGACATCGTTCGGCGTCGGCTCCGATTCGCAGCGCCCCTTCGCTCTGGTGATCGTCGGCGGCATGATCGCCCGCCTCGTGATCGGCATCTACTTGATGCCGGCGTTGTACCAGGTCGTGGCGCGTCCGGGGGATCGACTGGAGGTCTGATAAAGTGGGTCAGTGAGTCAGCAGGTCAGTGAGTCAGACAAAGCCTGTAAGGCGAGATCAACTCGCCGTACGAGCCGTTTCTGACCCACTGACCCACTGACCTACTGACCCACTGACCCACTTATATTGACGCTCTCCCGCACCAGCGCTACCCTACAGTTTTACCCCCCTCCATGACCTACACTCGCGAAGACGCTCTCGAGTACCACGAGCGCGGGCGGCCGGGGAAAATTTCGGTCGTTCCCACCAAACCGCTCGCCAATCAGCGTGATCTCTCCCTCGCCTACTCCCCCGGCGTCGCGGAGCCCTGCCGCGAGATCACCTGCGATCCGGAGAGCGTCTACCGGTACACCGACAAGGGCAACCTCGTCGCCGTCGTCACCAACGGCACCGCCGTCCTCGGGCTCGGCAACATCGGCGCGCTCGCCGGCAAGCCGGTGATGGAAGGCAAAGCGAACCTCTTCAAGCAGTTCGCCGACCTCGACGTGTTCGATCTCGAGGTGGGGTCGGAGAACCCGGACGATGTGATCCGCTTCTGTCAGCTCCTCGAGCCGACGGTCGGCGGCATCAACCTCGAGGACATCCGCGCACCCGACTGCTTCTACATCGAGGAGACGTTGCGGAAGACGATGGGGATCCCCGTCTTCCACGACGATCAGCACGGGACCGCGATCATTTCCGGTGCCGCGCTCTTGAACGCGCTCGAGATCGTTGGGAAGAACATCGGCGACGTGCGCATCGTCTTCTCCGGCGCAGGTGCGGCCGCCATCGCCACGGCCGAGCATTACGTTCGGCTCGGCGTCAAGCGCGAGCACATCCTCATGTGCGATCGCGCGGGCGTCATCTACATCGGCCGCGGCGCCGAGATGGATCCGTACAAGTCGCGCTTCGCGCAGGTGACGGATGCGCGCACCATCGCCGACGCGCTCGTGGACGCCGACGTCTTCGTGGGTCTCTCGGTGGCCGGCGCGGTGACGGGCGAGATGATCAAGAAGATGGCGCCCGATCCTGTCATCTTCGCGCTCGCGAACCCCGTTCCGGAGATTCTCCCCGACGAGGTGCACGCCGTGCGCCCCGATGCGATCCTCGCCACCGGCCGCAGCGATTATCCGAACCAGGTGAACAACGTCCTCGGCTTCCCCTTCATCTTCCGCGGCGCACTCGATGTACGCGCCACGCAGATCAACGAAGAGATGAAGATGGCCGCCACGCGCGCCCTCGCGGCGCTCGCGCGCGAGGACGTGCCGGAGAACGTCGCACGACTCTATGGGCTCGAGAATGTGCGCTTCGGGCGCGACTACCTCATCCCCTTCCCCTTCGATGAGCGCGTGCTCCTCTGGGTCGCACCCGCCGTCGCGTGGGCAGCGGTCGCGACCGGCGCGGCGCGCGACTTCATCGACCTCGAGGAGTACCGCGATGGCCTCGAGGCGCGACTCGGTCGCTCGCGCGGCCTCATGCGCGGGCTGATGAGTCGCGCCATCCAGGATCCCAAGACCGTCGTCTTTCCGGAGGGCGAAGAGCCCAAGATCATCCGCGCCGCACGGCGGCTGGTCGATGAAGGGATCGCGCGCCCCATCCTCCTCGGCAAGCGCGAAACGATCGAACAGACGGCGCGTGCGATGGTGGTGTCGCTCGACGAGATCTGCATCGAAGACCTCGCGACCTCGCCGAACCGCGACCGATACGCACACTATCTGTGGACGCGTCGCCAGCGCAAAGGCCTGAGCCTCGCCGAAGCCACGCAGCGAATGTTCAACGGGAATTACTACGGCTCGGTGATGGTCGCGGTGGGGGATGCCGATGCGTTGGTGTCGGGCGTGAACCTGCACTACCCCGAGACCATCCGCCCGGCACTCGAGGTGATCGGCGCGCACCCGAAGGCGAAGCTCGTGAGCGGGATCTACATGCTCGTCTTCGAGAAACAGGTGGTGTTCTGCGGCGACACGACGGTCAACATCGAGCCCACAGCGGAACAGCTCGCGCAGATTGCGTACGCGGCGTCACGCATCGTGCGCACGCTGGGAATCGAGCCGCGCATCGCCATGCTCTCGTTCTCCGATTTCGGCTCCGTGCGGCACCCCGAAACGGAGAAGGTGGCGCGCGCCGTGCAGTTATTGCGTCAACGCGATCCGTCGTTGCTCGTGGATGGCGAAATGCAGGCTGATACCGCCCTCGATGCCCAGAAGTTGAGCACTATGTATCCGTTCAGCGCGCTCGCGACCGAGCCCGCGAACGTGCTCATCTTCCCCAACTTGAGCGCGGGCAACATTGCCTACAAGTTGTTGAATCACCTCGGCGGGGCGACGGCCATCGGGCCGATCCTCGTCGGGATGCGTCAGCCCGTCCACGTGCTGGAAGAAGGGGCGGACGTACAGGATATTGTGAACATGGCCGCTGTCGCCGTTGTCGACGCACAGCAACGCCATGCGAGAACAGGACCCATGCGTGCGGTGACCGACTAGCGCACGCTTTCTAAGAGGATAGAGCCGATCATGGCGACACAGACACAACCGCACGTGGCACGCGACGAGCGCAAGGGCGAGAACGGACTCGAGCAGCAGGGACTGAACCCGACGGGTACCGTACACTGGAACCTCGTGGCCCCCGAGCTCGTGCAGGCCGCCGTCCGCCGCGACGAGGGCGTCCTGGCGGACATGGGCCCCTTCGTGGCCGTCACCTCACCGCACACCGGGCGCTCGCCCAGGGACAAGTTCACGGTCGAGGAGCCGACGACGAAGGATGACGTGTGGTGGGGGCCGGTGAACCGGCCCTTTGCGCCTGAGAAGTTCGATCTCCTCCTCGCCGATGTGCAGGCGTATCTCGACCAGCAGCCCGAGCTATACGTCGAGGATCTCTACGCGGGTGCGGACCCCAAGTATCGCGTCCCCGTGCGCTACGTGTCGCCCAGCGCGTGGTCGATGCTCTTCGTGCGGAACATGTTCATCCGCCCCGAGCTCACCGATCTGCCGACGTTCGATCCCAGCTACACCGTGTTGCATGCGCCGGAGTTCCAGGCGGATCCCGCGAAGCACGGCACGCGCACCGGCACGTTCATCATCCTCAACTTTGCCAAGCGCATCCTGCTCATCGGCGGAACACGCTACGCGGGCGAGCTCAAGAAGTCGATCTTCACGGTGATGAACTACCTGCTCCCCAAGCGCGGCGTGCTCTCCATGCACTGCTCCGCGAACATCGGCGAGCACGGCGACACCGCGCTCTTCTTCGGCCTCTCCGGCACGGGGAAGACGACACTCTCCGCCGACCCCGACCGCTACCTCATCGGCGACGATGAGCACGGCTGGTCGGAGGATGGCGTGTTCAACATCGAGGGCGGCTGCTACGCGAAAGTCATCAACCTCTCCGAGGAAGGCGAGCCCGACATCTTCCGCACGACACAGATGTTCGGCACCGTGCTGGAGAACGTGGTGCTCGAGCCGAACACGCGCCGCGTGGACTTCGCGAACCAGTCGATCACGGAGAATACGCGCGCGTCGTATCCGCTCAACTACATTCGCAACCATGTGCCCGGCGGCCGCGGCGGCCATCCGAAGAACGTCGTCCTCCTCACCGCCGATGCGTTCGGCGTGATGCCGCCGATCGCGAAGCTCACGCCCGACCAGGCGATGTACTATTTCCTCTCCGGCTACACCGCAAAAGTTGCCGGAACGGAGCGCGGCATCACCGAGCCCAAGGCGACGTTCAGCACCTGCTTCGCCGACGTCTTTCTCGTCTGGCCGCCGGAGAAGTACGCCGAGATGTTCGGCGAGCGCCTTCGCCAACAGGACGCGCACGTCTGGCTCGTGAACACCGGGTGGACCGGCGGCCCCTACGGCGTCGGCCGTCGCATGCCACTTGCGCACACGCGCAGCATGGTGCGAGCCGCCCTCGCCGGTCAGCTCGACAACGTGCCGACGCACACCGACCCGGTGTTCGGCCTCGCGGTCCCCGACGCCGCGCCCGGCGTCCCGCACGAGCTTCTCTTCCCACGCGAAACGTGGAAGGACACTGCCGCCTACGATGCCCAAGCGAAGAAGCTCGCCGAGATGTTCGCCAGGAACTTCGAGCCCTTCGCCCCGCACGTGAGCGAGGCGGTGCGGAAGGCGGGACCGAACACGAAGTGAGTCAGTAGGTCCGTGGATCAGTGAGTCAGGAACTATAGAGAGCAGAAAGGAGATAGCAGGAACGGCTCTGTGGTTCCCGCTTTCTGCCCTCTGCTCTCGCCGTTCGAGTCTTTTCTGACTCACTGATCCACTGACCTACTGACTCACTGCTCCTATGCCCCCCGACTCCGAAGCGATCTCCGAGATCATCCGCGACCCGCTCTGGAACAACATCCGGCTCGATCCGCAGGCGGTGCGGCTGGTGGATACGCGCGTGTTCCAGCGGCTGCGCTACGTGCGGCAGCTCGGGCTCGCGTATCTCGTGTATCCGGGGGCGACGCATTCGCGCTTCGAGCACGCGCTCGGCGCGTATCACCTCGCGAGTCGGACACTCACGCTCCTGCGCGAGCGCGGCGAGCTCTCGTGCGTCGCGGATGACGAGTGCGCCATCATACGTGCGGCAGCGTTGCTGCACGACATCGGGCACTATCCATTCTCGCACGCGCTCGAGGAGATCGGTGCGCTGCACCACGAGGAGGTCGCGCGCACGCTGCTCACCGAAGGGCCGGTCGCGAGCGAGCTGCGCGAGCATCTGTCACCCGACGCGCCGGAGCGCGTGTACGCACTCATTCGCGGCGTCAGTGAGAGTCCGCTGCAAGGGCTGATCTCCGGCTCGCTCGACCTCGACAAGATCGAGTACCTGAAGCGCGACGCGCTCATGTGCGGCGTCCCGTACGGCGAGATCGACGTCGATCGACTACTGCACTCGCTCACGCTCGTCCAAAATCCGGAGACGTCGCGGCTGTCGGTCGGGGTGCTCGAGAAAGGACTCTCCGCGCTCGAGTCGCTGCTCTTCGCCAAATACCAGATGTACCGCAACGTGTACTGGCACCACGCCGTACGAAGCGCGACCGCGATGTACAAGCGACTCGTGGACGACGCGCTCCGTGCCCGCGCCATCGACCTTGCCGAGCTCGCCACGTTCACCGACGAAGGGCTGTTGCATCGCCTCGAGCAGCGCATCGAATCGCCGCTGCTGTCCGCGCTTCGCGAGCGCCATCTCTTCAAGCGCGCCTTCGAGTGCTCGGCCGCCGAGCTCGGCGAAGGCGGCGAGTGGCTGGCGACCGATCGCGCGCTCACCGTTGCAGTGGAAGATGCGCTCGCCCCCGAGCTGGGCCTCGCCCCGGGCGAGCTGCTCCTCGACTACCCCGAGAAGCCGCAGATGCTCGGCCTCGACATCCCCGTGCTCCGTCGCGAGGGAGGTG
>DASSNR010000281.1:0-8146 GCA_035687925.1 Gemmatimonadaceae bacterium
GCTCGCCGCGGTTTCGCGAAAACGTACCCCGTGTACGCGCTCTTCCAGTGGGGATCCGGGCTCAAGCAGGGACAGCCCGTGCTCCTCGCCGGTGTGCAGGTGGGATACGTCGACAAGGTGGAGCTCCGCCGCACTGGCTACCTGTACGTCACACTCGGCATCGAGAAGCAGTACCAGATCCCGGTCGGCTCCACGGCGACGGTCGTGCCCGTCGGCTTCTTCGGTGATCAGGCGGTGGCGCTCAAGCCGCAGAAGGCGACGATGGAATCCATCCCGGCGGGCGACACGATCCCCGCGGGCGTTCCCTCGCCCTCGATCAGCGATCTGCTCGGGCGACTCGACACGCTGAGCCGCGGGATCACGACCATCACCGAAGCGCTGCAGACGCAGCTCGTGGACAAGGGCGGGCTCGCCGATCTGCGACAGACGATTTCGTCGGCGCAGCAGCTCATCAAGCAGCTCAATGGCACCGTCGCCGAGCAGTCGCGCGGGCTCACGGCGACCATGGCGACCGTGCGGCGCACGCTCGGCGCGATCGATTCGACCTCCGTCGACTCCACGGTGCGGAACTTCGCGACCGCGAGCCAGCATCTCACCGTGCTCACGAGCAACCTGGAGCACATGACGGACTCTCTGAACACGACGCTGGCCAAGCTCAACTCGGGCCAGGGGACCGCGGGGAAGTTGCTCACCGACCCGACGCTCTACATGGATCTGCACGACGTGATCGTCCAGATGGATTCGCTCGTCTCCGACATCAAGAAGAATCCGAAGCGGTACATCAATGTGAGTGTGTTCTGACGACGTCGGTCGTCAGTCGTCGGTCGTCAGTCGTCGGTGACTGCCTCGGTCAGTTTCTGCCCGCCCTGACGACTGCTGGCTGACGACTGACGACTGAGAGCTGACGACCGTCGTCTGGTGCGCGAGCCGGCGTCGAAGGTTCTCGGCAAGGTGCAGTGGGAGAAGTGGCCCATCTCGCGCGGCACCGAGATGGCGCGGCAGTACCGCCGCGCGGTGTCGACGGGCGAGCCCGCACACTTCGAGCAGCGCTTCACGGGCGCAGGTCGCACCCTCTGGCTCGAGGTCGACGCGTATCCCTCACAGACGGGGCTCGCCGTCTTCTTCCGGAATGTCACACAGCGTCAAGTCACGACCGATCGCATGCACCGCCTGCAACACGTGACCGCCGCGCTGTCGACCGCGATCACCCCCGCGCAGGTGGTGAACGTGACCGTGGAACAGGGGATCGCGGCCATGGGGGCGCGCGCCGGCTCGGTCGTCGGCGTGAGTGAAGACGGCACCGTACTCGAGCTCGTGGGCGCGCTCGGCTACGACAGCAGCCAGCTCGCGCCGTGGCGCCGCTTCCCCATCGATGCGCAGCTCCCGCTCGCCGAGTCCGTACGGGTGGGCCAGCCCGTGTTCCTGAATTCGGCGGAGCAGTGGCAGTCGCGCTACGCGGACGTCGGTCCGTCGCGCTACGCGGACGTCGGTCCGTGGCGTCTCGTCCTCGAGAGCCAAGCGTGGGCCGTGCTCCCGCTCGTCGCCGGCGAACGCGTGCTCGGCGCGATGGGGCTCTCGTTCGATACGCCTCGTGCCTTCGACGACGACGAGCGCGACTTCATGCTCACGCTCGCGCAGCAGTGCGCGCAGGCGCGCGAGCGGTCGCGATTGTACGCGGACGCGCAGGCCGCGCGTGTCGCCGCCGAGCACGCGAGCAACGCGAAGAGCCAGTTCCTCGCGACGATGAGCCACGAGATCCGGACCCCGATCAACGCGATCCAGGGATACGCGCAGTTGCTCGAGATCGGCGTCGCGAGTCCGATCACGGAACAGCAGCACGGCTACCTGACGCGCCTCGCGGGGAGCGCGACGCATCTGCTCGGGCTCATCAACGACGTGCTCGACCTCGCGAAGGTGGACGCGGGCGAGCTGACCGTAGCACACTCCAGCGCGTCACTCGGCGTCGCGGTGCGGACAGCGCTGGATCTCACCGGCCCGCTCGCGTCGGCGCGCGGCGTGCGGCTCGTGGATGCGTGCGATGGCGATGCGGTCACCTACATAGGCGACGAGCATCGCGTGCGCCAGATTCTCATCAACCTGCTTTCGAACGGAGTGAAGTTCACGAGCGCAGGCGGGAGCGTGACCGTCAGCTGCGGCACCGCGTCGGAAGCGCCGGCCGATGCGCAGGTGCAAGGCGAGGGGCCGTGGGCGTTCGTGCGCGTCACCGATACCGGCGTCGGCATCCCGCCGGAGGAGCGCGCACGCGTCTTCGAAGCATTCCATCAGGTGCAGAGTGGCCGCACGCGCACGCAGGGCGGCACCGGACTCGGGCTCACCATCAGCCTTCGTCTCGCGCGGCTCATGAACGGCGGCCTCACGCTCGAGAGCACGCCGCGCGTGGGGTCGACGTTCACGCTCTGGCTCCCGTCCGCCGGCGTCGCGCTCGCCCGGCAGACGGAGAGCGCGGAGGCGCACACGGCACGCGCCCATCGCGCGGCACGGAGCGAGGCGCCCGCGCTGCGGGAGGTCGGCGAGGTGCTGCGCGATGCGCTCGATCCGATCCTCACGACGTACATCGAGCGGCTGCGCACCGATCCGGCCATCCCGCGGGCGCGCGAGCTCAGGCGCTCACAGCTCGAGGATCACGTCCTCAGTCTCGTCTCCGATATCGCGCAATCGCTCATCATCCTCGCCGATGCAGGCGCCGAAGCGCCGTCGCTGCTCGGCGACAGCACGACGATTCTGCGCTCGATCGCCGAGGCGCACGGCGCACGGCGTCAGATGCAGGGGTGGCCGGAAGCGGCGCTGGAGCGCGAGTACACGGTGCTGTGCGAGGTCGTGGTGGAGGCGGTCCGCTCGCGCATGCGTGAAGGCGACGCCGATGCATCCACCGCGCTCGACACGCTCACCGGGCTGCTGCGTCGCGCAGCGGCGCACAGTCGCCAAGCGTGGCGGCACGCAGCAGGAGCAGAGTGAACGTAGGGCCGACGCCGGCTGTGCGCTCCATCGATGGATGCGCGCATCTCCACGCATCCGTCAGCCGCGTGCGTCGTCACACCCGCTCGCCGGCGGTCTCCTCTTCCACGGCGACCTGCGGCGTGCGCCGCCCCACGGTCAGATAGTACACGGGGATGCCGACGAGAATCGCGGCGAATACGCCGAGCGTCCCCCATCGGCTCGACGGATCGATGACCGCGTTGAGCAGCAGGAAGATCGTGGCGAGCACGAAGAGCGCGGGCACCGCCGGATACAGCGGCACACGGAACGAGGGATCGTACCCGCGCTTGCGCCGGAGTACGAAGACGGACGCAACGCCGAGTGCGTAGAACGGCACGATCGCAATGACGAACGTATCGGCCAGCTGCTCGAACGTCCCGAGCAACACGAAGCCGATCCCGAGCGCGGCCGTGAGCGAGATGGCCACGTACGGCGTCTGAAAGCGCGGATGCACGGCGGCCACCTTCCGGAAGAAGAGTCCGTCGTCCGCCATCGCGAAGAAGATGCGCGGCGCGGTGAGCACCGAGCCGTTGAGCGTCCCGAACGTCGAGAGCATCACGGCGCTCGCGACGAAGATGACGCCGGGCGCACCGAGGAGCCGCGAGGCGACATCGGCCGCGACGAGCGGCGAGTGGCGCACCTGATCGACGTTCAGCACCGCGAGGTAGCCCAGGTTCGCGAGCAGGTAGATGATGATGACCGCGAGCACGCCGGTGATGAGCGCGCGCGGAAGCACGCGCCGCGGATCCTTCACCTCGCCCGCGACGAAGCTCAGGTCGGCCCACCCATCGAACGCCCATAGCACGGAGACGAGCGCGAGCCCGAATGCGGCGACGCTGAAGCTCCCCGCGGGCGCGAGCGGCGTGTAGTGCCCGCCCGTCGCCGGCATCGCGATCGCGAAGGCGATGAGGACGATGAAGACGAGCGCGCCGTACTTCGCGATGGTCGTGAGGTTCTGCACCAGCGCGCCCCACCGGATGCCGACGTAGTTGAAGATCGCGGTGAGCGCGATGGCCGCGGCCGCCACGTAGTGGACGTACGCGTCGTACGGCGCGACGCGCGGGTCGTGCCCCAGCACGCGCAGATAGTACTCGGCGAACGTCGTCGCGACCGCCCCGAGCGATGCCGCGCGGATGAGCACGAGCTCGGACCACCCGAAGAGAAATGCGGGGAGCCGCCCCCACGCATCGCGGATGAAGACGAAGAGCCCGCCGGTGTACGGCAGCGCGCCCGCAACCTCGGCGAGCGTGAGCGCGCCGCACAGCGCGAAGAGCCCGCCGATCGTCCAGACCGCAAGCATCGGCAGCGGTCCGGGGAGCCGACCCGCAATGCCGGCCGGCGAGCGAAAGATCCCGGAGCCGATGGTCGACCCGATGAGCACGGCAATCGCACTCAGCAGCCCGAGCCGGCGCGGGAGTGTGGAGCGGTCGGGTGGGGGCATGGAGTGGTATGGTAGCCCGGGGGCGGGGGGAGAGCAATAGAAAGTCGGTCAGTGAGTCAGTGGGTCAGTGAGTCAGGAACGGCCTGCAGGGCAAGATGCGCTCGCCTTACGAGCTCCGTCTGACTCACTGACCCACTGACTCACTGACTCACTTCTCCTCCCTGCCCTCCATTCCCCTACACGCATCCCCCCCCGGGTTGCCCCTCGCCTCCACGCATGCGAGCTTTCGTTGATCTTCGTACCGTGCATTCTTCTTGCACGGCCACCCCACGTCCAATCGACTGGAATCGAGCTTGGCAGAAATCGTCTTCTGGCTGGCGGTTGCGTGTTGCCTGGTTGCGTACATCGCCATCACACGCTCGGCGCTGCGTGCATCGCCGCCGGCGGAAGACGCATCGACCAGCGTGCCGCATCCGCGCCGAGCGGGCGAAGTCGCCTGGACCATCCTTCCAGCAGTCGGGCTCGCGTTCGTGCTGCTGATCACGTGGCACGCCATCCACCAGCCGCAACTGCCTCCGTTCATGCCGCCCGGCGCCGCACAACAGATGCATGACATGCACGACATGCCCGGCATGGAGCACGCGGCCCCGAGAGGATAGAGAGTGAAATCGCTTCGGCGACTGTCATACGTTGCACTCGCGCTCGCATATCTCCAGATCGTCTTCGGCGCCATCGTGCGCATCACGGGCTCGGGACTCGGATGCGGCGATCACTGGCCGACGTGCAAGGGCGAATGGTTTCCACCGCTGTACAGCACGCACCTGATCATCGAGATCACGCACCGCTTCATCGCGGCGTCGCTGCTGGTCGCCATCGTCGCGCTCGTGATGCTCGCGTGGGCGAAGCGGGACGAGGCGGGCGTCGGCGGGCGCGGCGGCGTGCTGCGCGCGGCGGGGCTCGCGATGGGACTCTGGTTCGTCCCCGCGATCTTCGGCGCGATCACCGTGTGGCTCGAGCTGCCGCCGCTGGTGATCGTCGTCCACCTGCTCCTCGCGATGACGCTGCTCGCCGTGCTCGCGGCGACCGTGATTCGCGCGGGCGGGCTCGGTGGACGCGCGGCGCTCGAGGGCGGTGTGTCGGGGCGCACGGCGCGCGGCGCGTTCGCGGCGGCCACGCTCGCACTGATCGTCGTCGCCATGGGCGCGATGACCGCCAACGTTCCCGCGGCAGCGGCCGCGTGTCACGGCTTCCCGCTCTGCAACGGCAACTTCGTGCCGCACGGCGGGCCGCAGCACGTGCAGGTCACGCACCGCGTGCTCGCGTTCCTCCTCTTCTTTCACATGATTGGACTCACGATCGCTGTCGCAAAGCGGCGCGAGTCGCCGACGGTCGTGCGCGCGGCGCGCATCGGGATGGGCGTGATCGTGCTGCAGATTCTCGTCGCGGCGGCACTCGTCGAGATGTATCTCCCGCCGGCGCTGCAGTCGCTGCACGAGGCGGTGGGGACGCTCGTCTGGCTCTCGCTCTTCTCCTTCGCGCTCCTCGCGCGGATCGGTGCGCGGAGTGCCGCGACCGAGGGTGAAGGCGGTGTCGCCGCACCGGCGCTCGCCGGTGGCGGCGCACGCGCACACGCGGGTATGATCGCGCGGAGCGCCGAGCCATGACCGGCGCCGTCTTCACCGAGGAGCGCACGACGTCGCTCACGCGCGACCTCGTGATGCTCACCAAGCCGCGGATCATCTCGCTCCTCCTCGTCACGACCATCGCGCCGATGTTCGTCGCGGGGCGGCCGAGCCTGATGCTCGTGGTGCTCGTGACGATCGGCGGCTACCTGATGGCCGGCGGCGCGAACGCGGTCAACATGTACATCGACCGCGACATCGACATCCGTATGGCGCGCACTCGGCTGCGTCCCATTCCGAGCGGACGGATGGCGCCGTGGGCCGTGCTCGCGTTCGGCGTGCTGCTCGCGACGACGGCCACCGTGCTGTTCGCGCTCGCGGTGAACTGGCTCACCGCTGCGCTCGCGCTCGCGGGGTTCTACTTCTACGTCTTCATCTACACACGCTGGCTCAAGCGCCGCACACCGCAGAACATCGTGATCGGCGGCGCGGCCGGCGCGTTCCCGCCGCTCGTCGGATGGGCCGCGGTCACCGGGCGCATCGACCTCGCGGCGATCTATCTTTTCCTCATCATCTTCTACTGGACGCCGCCGCACTTCTGGGCGCTCGCGCTCCTCAAGCGGCACGACTACAACCGTGCCGGCGTGCCGATGGCGCCGCTCGTGTGGGGCGACCGGGAGACGATGTGGCAGATGTTCTGGTACACGGTCGTCCTCATCCCGATCACACTGCTGCCCGCGGCGTTCGGCGCGTTCGGGATGTTCTACGCAATGTCCGCGCTGATCCTCGGCGGCATCCTGCTCGCCGGCGTGATCCGCGTGATGCGCACCAAGGAATGGACAGGACCCGCGTGGCGCGTGTACAAGTATTCGCTCTTCTACCTCGCGCTGCTGTTCGTCGCGATGGGCGTGGACCGCGCCCTCTTCTGACACTCGAGCGCGTGGGGTTGACATGGCTCGCAGGATGAACGGCACACGACCGGCGACGGACGCTCGGACGGGACGCAAGCTTCCCTCCCCCACCGCGCTGCGTCCACTCTTCCGCCGCATGCGGCCGTACGCGGGCGCGATCGCCGTCGGCGGTGTGTGTCTCGTGTTGAGCGCGATGATCGGGCTCGCCTTCCCGCTCATCGTGAAGTACCTGCTCGATGCCGCGTTCGTCTCCAAGAGCGTACACCTGCTCAACCAGATCGCGCTCGGCCTGCTCGTCCTGTTCGTCGCGCAGGCGCTGCTCAACTTCGTGCAGGTGTGGCTCCTGAGCGCGACCGCGGAGAAGGTCATCGCGAAGCTGCGCGAGGATCTGTTCGCGCACCTCGTGCGGCTGTCGCCCGCGTTCTTTACCGAGCGGCGCACCGGCGAGTTGACGAGCCGGCTCTCGACCGATGTGACGCTGTTGCAGTCGGTGATGAGCTACCAGGTCACGGAGTTCTCGCGGCAGATCCTCACGCTCATCGGCGGCGTCATCCTCCTTACAATGACGCACTGGCGCCTCACGGTGACGACGCTCGCCGTCGTCCCGGTCGTGGTCGGCGTCGGCCTCGTGTTCGGCCGCGCGCTGCGCAAGGCGAGCACCGGTGTGCAGGATCACATCGCCGAGGCAATGGGAACGGCGGACGAAGCGTTCTCGCAGATCCGTACCGTACAGAGCTTCACGCGCGAAGAAGTGGAGGCGCGCCGCTACGGCGCGCAGCTGACCGATGTCGTGCGAGCGGCGGTGCATCGCGCGAAGGTGCGCGGAATGTTCTTCGGGATCATCACCTTCTGCGCGTTCGGCGGCGTGGTGGCCGTGCTCTGGCAGGGCGGCGTGCTCGTGGTCCAGGGACAGCTCACCGCGGGGACACTCGTCGCGTTCCTGCTGTACGCGGTGCTCGTCGCCGCCGCCGTCGGATCGCTCGCATCGCTGTTCGGCAATTATCAGGAAGCGGTGGGTGCCGCACAGCGCGTGTTCGAGCTGTTGGGCACGGCGCCGACGGTGGCCGAGCCCGTGGTGCCGACGCCGCTCCGCCGGCCGGTGCGCGGCGATGTGCGCATCGAGCGCGTGAGCTTCGCCTACGGACCCGAGCTTCCGGCTGCCGTGCGCGATGTGTCGCTGCACATCGCACCGGGCGAGGTCGTGGCGCTGGTCGGGCCATCGGGCGCGGGGAAGA
>DASSNR010000282.1:0-24128 GCA_035687925.1 Gemmatimonadaceae bacterium
CATCCTGCTCTTCGCCAATCCGGTGTCGCCCACGGATTCCGGCTACCCGATGCACCACGATTCGCGGAGCCGAGACGTCGGCATTCAGCACAACGACTTCGTGTCGAACCGCGTGGGCATCCGGGCATCGAACACCACCAACCTCGCCATCACCGGCAATCGCTTCACGGGCGTCGATTCGCTGACCGTGCTGCGCGATACGTCGGGCTATCGATTCGCGGACAACACGACGCTCGGCGCAATCGCGCTGGCGGACACCGAGCCCGCGGCGCCGCGCCGCGCGCCTGACGTGGCCGCGCTCCCGCCACTCCCCGGCGGCATTCAGCCCGCACGCTCGCCGATCGAGCGCCGCCCTCGCGCGTCGATCATCGTCGATGAGTGGGGGCCGTACGACTGGCGCTCGCCGAAGCTCTGGCCCGCCGACAGCACGCACGCCGTCCCGCTGCATCTGCGGGTGCTCGGTCCGCCGGGCTCATGGCGCGTCGTCGCGCGCAGCGGGATCGCCTCGCTCTCGCGCACCTCGGGTCGCATGAACGACACGATCGCCGTCGCGCCGCAGCGCGACTCCATGGGCGACTGGTCGCTCACGCTCGAGTATCGCGGCCAGGCCACCGTGTCGCCGCGCGGCGAGCATCATGCCGCGGGCGAGCCGGTGCGATTCTCGTACGACCACTTCGAGCCGAGCATCCAGTGGACCGCGGGCTTCTTCGCGTGGAGCGATAGCACCGATCCGCGCACGCACGCGCCGGCGTTCGCAGCGCTGCTGCGCGCCGCGCCGATCGCGACACAGCACACGTCGCGCCTCGACTACGAGGGGTACGGCCGCCTCGCGCGCGGCACACCGCCGGATCACGTCGCCCTCGAGGCCACGGGCACCGTGCAGCTCGCGCCCGGCAGCTACACGCTGCGCACGATCAGCGATGACGCCGTGCGCGTCTGGGTGGACGGCGCGCTCGTCATCGATCACTGGACGCCGCACGAGTCCGCGCTCGATTTCGCATCGCTCGCCGGCGGACGGCACACGCTCCGCGTGCAGTACTATCAGGTGGACGGCTGGAACGAGCTGCGTCTCGACATCGTGCGCGGCACGGACCGGTCGCCGGGGACGCCGAGCGGCACCTGATCGGTGCGGCGTTCCGCGGGGTGGCGCCTCACGCCCTGCGACGCGATCTTGCCGGTGGTCGCTCCATCGTCACTCACGCCCACCCGGAGGTCCCATGCAACGTTTCTCGTCTGTGTGTCGTGCGATGCTCGTTGCTGGGCTGGTGATCCCCGTCGGTGCGGCGTGCCGCTCGTCGAGCACGGGACCGGGCTCGTCGCTCACGGGGTGCAGCGGCAGCCTCGCGGTCGACGTCACCTTCGATCCGACCCGCGCGCCGAACTTCTCCTGGCGGCCGACGTGCGGCATCTCGGATCTCGCCGTGTATCAGAGCGATTCGGCGGTGTGGGGCGTCACCGTGCCGGGCGATCGATTGCTCTCGCCAGGTGTGCGCTATGGGACGACGCCACCGCACGCCACCGTCTGGACAGCCGCGCAGTCGCTCCAACCCGGCGTCACGTATCGTGTGCAGATCAGCTACCTGGTCGGCGGTGATGTCCTCGGCGCTCAGGCGGACACGACCTTCACCGTCCCCTTTCCGCTGGACTGACCGCATTGCCGCGTAGCTGTCGCGGCGCCATGATGCACGCCGTTCCCCGTTGATCACTCGATACCGCACTGCCCTCCGAGGATTCCTATGGGCACCCGAGACCCCCGCATCGACGCCTATATCGCCGGCTCTGCCGATTTCGCCAAGCCGGTCCTCACCCATCTGCGCGAGCTCGTGCACGCTACCTGTCCCGATGTCGAGGAGACGATGAAGTGGAGCTTCCCCCACTTCATGTACCAGGGGATGCTGTGCAGCATGGCATCGTTCAAGGAGCACTGCGCGTTCAACTTCTGGAAGGGTGCGCTGGTCGTTGGCGCGTCGAACGGCGGACAGGGCGACAGCGGTGAGCGTGCGATGGGGCAGTTCGGCCGCATCACCGCGCTGTCCGATCTCCCATCGAAGAAGGTGCTCGCCGGCTACATCAAGGAGGCGATGCGGCTCAACGAAGCCGGCGTCGCCTCGCCCGCGCGGTCGAAGAAGAAGTCGGCGGCGCCGCGCGCGGTACGTGTCCCCGAGGATCTCGCGGCCGCGCTCCGGAAGAACAAGAAGGCATCCACCACCTTCGAGAACTTCCCACCGAGCCAGAAGCGCGAGTACGTCGACTGGATCACCGAGGCCAAGCGCGAGGAGACGCGCGCGCGTCGACTGGCAACGGCCATCGAATGGATGGCCGAGGGAAAGACGCGGAACTGGAAGTACGTGAAGGCGTGATGCAACTCGATCCGACCGAGCGCGATCTGCGCTCGCAACGCTTCGGAGCCGCATGGATGCAGATGGTCTTCGTCTGGACCGATGATTACTCGCCAGAGGCGAGCTGGCGGCTCCTCGACTGGTGCCTCACCCGCGGCGCCGATGAGATCGGCCTCGCGTTCCTCGGCCCGCCGTACGTGCCGGACACCACATGGTCGGAGGTGGACGAGATGCTCGCGCCCTTCCGCAGCCGCGTAGCGAGCGCGGGGGACCGATGGGTGCTCACCGCCGAATCGGCCGCCGCGCTCCGCACCGTGTTCCTCGACGGGCTGTTCACGCGCACGCCGGGCGACACATCGATCGAGAATCCGACCGTGTATCGCGGCGGCGTGCCGCTCCTCTCCGTCGTCACGCGCGACGGCGAAGGCGTGCTGCACCTCCGCCACGACGACGTGGCGAGCCTCGAGCGCTCGGGTCTGCCGCACCACGAGCGCAGCCGGCACGTGTAGCCTTCGAGGTGTGGTGGGTACGGGCGCGATGCCCGTACAGCGACAGGGCCGCACCGACCGGCTTGCACCGCAACGGATCGTCTCCTCGCAGCGTATCGTCTTCAGAGCACCCGAGCCCCACCGTCGCGCACGGAGCATGCAGGTCTCATCACTGGGAACCGGGCGGCGGGGCAATCGGTATTACCTGTATTGGGGACGATGGGCGGCTTGGGGACACAAGCCGCTTCGGGTGGGACTGAGCTTGGGGGACACACATGACGTCGCATCGACACACCGTTCGCGTGAGCACGGGAGCACCGTTCAGTCGTCGAGGCGTCGTCGTGACCAGTGGCGCGCTCGCCGCGCTGTGCGTCGCACTCGGCGCAGCCGCACCGGCGCACGCGCAGACCGAAGGGAACGGCTTCCTCTTCAAGACGCCGCACGGGAGCTTCGCGGTGCGCGGCGGTTACAACTACGCCTTCGCCGGGAGCGACATCTTTTCGTTCACGAAGCGCGAGCTCACCCTCAACGGCGGCGATTTCAACGCCTTCACCTTCGGCGCCGACCTGGCGATCCGCCTCTCGCCCCGCTTCGATGCCGTCGTCGGCTCGGCGTATGCGGGGACGAACACGCCGTCGGAGTTTCGCGAGTTCCTCGATCAGAACAACGCGCCGATCCAGCAGACGACCACGTTCCAGCGTGTCCCGATCACCGCGAGCCTCCGGTTCTACCTCATGCCGCGCGGCCGGGCGATCGGACGGTTCGCCTGGGTCCCCGCGGCGTTCACGCCCTATGTGGATGTGGGTGGCGGTGCCATGTGGTACCGTTTCCGTCAGCAGGGCGACTTCGTCGATCAGAGTACCATGAACGTGTTCACCGATACGTTCTCGTCGTCCGGCTTCACCCCGGAAGCGCATGCGACGGTGGGAACGGAATTCTCGCTGGGCCCCCGGTTTGCGCTGACGGGGGAGGCGCGCTATACATGGGCGAAGGCGCAGCCGGGGAGTGACTTCGCCGGGTTCGACAAGATCGATCTGTCGGGCATCGCTGCGACGGCCGGCCTGGCCGTCAGGTTCTGAGAGGGGAGGCATGATGATGATGCGAACGTTGAGAGATCGATGCCTCGTAGCCGCGAGTGGCCTGCTCGCGGGCGGCCTGCTGCTCGCCGCGGCGGCACCGGTACAAGCACAGAGCACGCAGATCGATCCGCGCTGGCAGGCGTGGGTCGGCTGCTGGGAGCCGGTCGGCAACGAGCCGCTGGCCGCCGACCGCTCGACCACGGCCGGCGAGATGTGCGTGACGCCATCGGCCATCGTGTCGAACGCATCGGCCATCGACCTGGCGAGCGTCGACAACGGCAAGATCCTCTCGCGCGAGACCATCGTGGCGAACGGCCAGCACCAGCCGCTCACCGAAGATGGCTGCACGGGGTGGCAGAGCGCGGTGTGGTCCCCCGAGGGTCGCCGCGTCTACCTGCACTCCGAGTTGTCGTGCTCGGGGCTCGAGCGCACCTCCAACGGTGTGCTCGCCATGTCGCCCGAGGGTGAGCTGCTCGAGGTGCGCGGCGTCGCCGCGGGCGCGGGCTCCGGCGTGCGGATCCTACGCTATCGTGAAGCCTCGTCCGCGCGGACCCTGCCCAGCGTTGCCGCGCTCCTCGCGGATCGCTCGCTCGCGGTGAGCACGGCGCGCACTGCGGCCGAAGCGCCGGTCACCACGGCCGACGTCATCGAGGCGTCGAAGCATCTGGATGCCGCGGTGCTGCAGGCGTGGCTGGTGGCGCGCAACCAGGGCTTCAACCTCAACGGTAAGCAGCTCGAGCAGCTCGCCGATGCCGGCGTCCCCGGGCCGGTGATCGATGCGATGGTCGCGCTCTCGTACCCCAATGTGTTCGCGATCAGTCCGTCCACGCCCGCGGGCGAGTTCCGGCCGGCGCCGCAGCGCGTGGCGAGCTCGTACACCGACAACGAGCCGCCCACGAGCGTGATCATGCTCGACCCCTACGGCTATTCGCCCTTCGGGTGGGGCTACTTCTCTCCCTTCGGCTACTCGGCGTTCGGGTACCCCGGCTTCGGGTACGGGTCGTACGGCTACGGCTTCGGCTACGGGTGGTACCCGGGCTACAATCCCATCGCCATCGTGCGCACGCCCACTGAGAATACGACGACGTCGCACGGCAAGGTGGTGAAGGGACGCGGCTACACGCAGGGCTCGGGGAGCAGCAACAGCGGGACCGCGTCGCCCACGTCGCGCGTCGCCCACCCGCGCTCGGCGTCGCCCTCCGGGTATCACGGTGGTGTGTCGACGTCCACGACGGGCAGCAGCGCGGGATCGGCCACCACGACGCGCACCGCGCACAAGCGTCCGTAAGCTCGCGATCGTTCAGCTCGTTCGCACAGACAGCGGCGCCGATGGCTCTCACTATCGGCGCCGCTGTCTGTTATAGTCCGTACGACTTCCTCCACCTGACATTGACACCGAGCCTCGATCATGACCACCGATGTGAAAGCGACGTGGTATCGCTGGGATGACATGCCGAAGGAGCGCGTCACCGACACGCTCGACCGCCGGTTGATCACGGGCGACCGCATGATGCTGGCGCACGTCTACCTGAAGAAGGGATGCATCGTCCCCAAGCACTCGCACGACAACGAGCAGCTCACTTACATCCTCGAGGGCGCGCTCAAGTTCTGGCTGGGGGAGAACGGGGACGAGGTGGTCATCGTGCGTCCCGGGGAAGTGCTGCACCTCCCGTCCAACCTCCCGCACAAGGCCGAGGCGCTCGAGGACACGCTCGACGTCGACATCTTCACGCCGCCGCGCGAGGACTGGCTGAACAAGACCGACGCGTATCTGCGCGGCGGCGCGGCCACGAACAGCGTCGGTGCGAGCACGAAGAAGCCCGCGAGCGCGAAGAAGAAGTAGACATGAACCTCGGACTCGAGGGAAAGATCGCGCTCGTCGCCGCCTCGAGCCGCGGACTCGGCCGTGCGATCGCGGCCGAGCTCGCGGCCGAGGGCGCGCGGCTCATCCTGTGCGCACGCAACGAGGAGGCGGTGCAGCATGCGGCGCAGGAGATCGCCGAGTCGACCGGCGCCGAGGTGATCGCGATGCAGGCCGATCTCTCCCGGCGTGACCACATCTATCGGCTCGCGAAGGATGTGCTCGCCCGCGTCGGGCACATCGACGTGCTCGTGACGAACGCCGGCGGTCCGCCCTCCGGCTCGTTCGAGTCGCTCGACGCGGGGATGTGGGACACTGCCTATCGGCTCACGCTGCAGAGCGCGGTGGAGCTCACGCGATGCGTGCTCCCCGAGATGAAGCGGCGGCGGTGGGGACGCATCCTCAACGTCACATCGATCACCGTGAAGCAGCCCGTCGAGAACCTCATGCTGTCGAACAGTCTGCGTGCGGCGGTGACCGGGTTCGCGCGCACGCTGGCGAACGAGGTGGCGCCGTTCGGGATCACGGTGAACAATATGCTGCCGGGGTACACGCGCACCGATCGCGTGGTCGAGCTCGCGGAAGCGACGAGCCGGCGCGAGGGGATCACACCGGAAGCGGTGATGGCGCGCATCGAGTCGCAGATCCCGATGGGGCGGTTGGGCGAGCCGAAGGAGTTCGCGGCGCTCGCGGCGTTTCTGGCGTCGGAGCGGGCGAGCTACATCACCGGGCAGAGCATCGCGGTGGATGGAGGGTGGATCCGGTCGATGGATTGAAAGCTGCACGGCCAGTCCAATCTGGACATCTGTCCCACGCTGTCCAACCATTCGCGGAGTGGCGCGTGTCAAACCGCGCGGGCACGCGGCACGATCGCCTGATCGACGCGCACCCACGCTCGATCCTCTTCGCTCGCGGAGCATGCATTGCGCGAAGACGACGCGGAATACGCAGCGATCGAACGGGAGCTCGACAACCGTTACCAGGTCGTCCGCACGCTGGGCATCGGCGCATCGGGCGCCGTGTACCTGGCGCGCGAGCGGCATCTCCACCGGATGGTGGCAATCAAGGCGCTGCGCGTCGACCAGGCATGGAGCGAGGCCGAGCGCGCGCGGCTGCGCGGTGAAGCGCGCACGATCGCGAATCTGACCCACCCGGGGATCGTCCCGCTCCTGGCGTTCGGCGAGACCGCGCACACCGCCTACATGGTGATGCCGCACATCGGCGGCGAGACGCTGGCCGGCCGGCTGCAGCGCGAAGGGCGCCTGCCGCCGGACGACGTCCGCGCGTACCTCGCCGCACTGGCCGATGCGCTGGGCTACGCGCATCGCGAGGGCGTCGTGCACCGCGACCTCAAGCCCGACAACGTGCTGCTGGTGCACGACGGCGAGCGCTCTCGGCCGGTGCTGGTGGACTTCGGGATCGCGGCCTTCCCGAATCGCGATCTCGGTGTCGGCGTCGCGCGCGAGAACGCGGGGACGATTCACTTCATGTCGCCCGAGCAAGCGGCCGGTGAGACGGAGCTCGACGGGCGGAGCGACATCTTCGCCCTCGGCGCGCTGGGCTATCTCATGCTCACGGGCGCGGTACCGTTCGACGGGCCGAGCAGCGCGGTGATCAGTGCGCGCATCTGTGCCGGTGAGCGCGTGCCATTGCGCGTGGCGGCGCCCGAAGAAGCACCGGCCGATCTCGTGGCGGCGATCAACAAATGCTTGGAGACGAATCCGGCCCAGCGGTGGCAGCGAGCGGGCCAGCTGCGAGATGCGCTCCTGGGGGTCGCGGGCGTCAAGCGCCGGAGTCGCGTCCTCAGAGCGATAGCGGCGCTGGCGAAACGCTTCGGCATCGGGCGCAGGAGCCGCCCGCGTGCGCGAACGCCGTCGACGCGCGATAAAGCGCCGTCGACGCGCGCTAAGTTGAACGAGCCCTCTTCCGCGCCGTGATGAGCTGCCGCTCCGCGTCCGCGTTTGCCATCTGCATCCCCTCGAACCCCACCTCGCTCAGCCACCGCTCGTACTCGTCGGCCGTGTAGGTGTTGCCGCCATCGGTGCTGAGCAGCATCACGATGGCCAGGCGTGCCGCGCGCGGGCTCGCGCCTCGCACCGTCTCGCCGATCGCGATCACGCCGCCGGGCGCGGTCGCCGCCGCCGCGTTGCGCAGGATCGCTCGGGACTGTGCCGGCGCGTAGATGTGCAGCACGTTGCTCACCAGCACGAGATCGAACGGCCCGCTCGGCAGCGGACCCGCGATCGCGTCGCCACCAGCGAGATGGATGCCCGCAGCGTCGCGCAGCTGGTACGCGTCGGCCACGAAATCGATGGTCTCCGGCGTATCGAAGAGCGTGACGTCGATCCCGCGCGTCGCGAGCTCGCGTGCGTAGAGTCCGGGGCCGCCCCCGATGTCGAGTGCCGTTCGTGCGCGTGGAGCGCGCGCGAGGCATAGGTCCACGACACGCTGGATGCGCGCGTGCGGCGCAGCGGCCATCGCCGCCATGAAGTGCGCGAGATGCTCGCGATCGTGCCCCTGCATGGTCGCGTCCAGCCCACGCCCCGTGCGCAGCACGTCGGGGAGTTGCACCATGGCCGCGAGCCCGCTCAGCCAGAGCGGAAGTCCCCTCGCGGCGTAGTCCGGCGACGCGGGATCGCCGAGCGTGCGACGGCCGAGGTCGGTGAGCGTGTAGCTGCCATCGCCTGCGGCGACGAGCCCCCAATCGGCGAGCGCGCCGAGCACGATGCCCAGGGCGCGCGCATCGAGCTGTAAACGCTCGGCGAGTGCGCGAGTGGACCCGGGGCCGCGCATGAGCTCCTCGAAGATCCCCGCCTGCGCCGCCGCCGCCACGACCGTGGCGACCTCGGCGGTGTCGCGCATGGCGTTCAGCTGAAAGTCGGTGGACATCGTGCCCTCCGATGGTATATACCTGGGCATGCCGGCGCTCGTCCACCACCTGCTCGTCGCATTCCTGGTGCTCGTCGTCCCGATCTGGGGGCGCATCGAGGCCGCGAAGCTGCAACGCGCACGCACTCCCGCGCGCAAGATGCGGAGCTATCGCCGCACGATCATCTGGCTGTGGACGGCGACCATTCTGCTCCTCCTCACCACGCCGTTCGCGCAGCTCTGGCGGCCGCCGAGCATCGCGGTGATCGAGGCGTGGCGGACGTCGCCCGGTGCATGGAGCGTGATGGCGGGCGTAGCGGTCGGGCTCGCGATCGGCGTGCTCGTGTTCTCGTCGATGTCGATCATCGCGGCGCGGCGGAATCCCGAGGTGCGCCGCCGGATGCAGAAGTCGCTCGAGCAGGTGGAGTTCCTCCTCCCGCGCACATCACGCGAGCGCGCCTGGTTCGCGGCGGTCGCGCTCTCGGCGGGGATCTGCGAGGAGATCATCTTCCGCGGCTTTCTCATCCGGTATGTCGATGCGCTGCCGATCGGGATCGGTGTCGGCGCGAGCATCGTCATCGCGGCGCTCATCTTCGGGCTCGACCACGGCTACCAGGGCGTGCGCGGGTTCATCGTCACGACGGTGGTGGCGCTGGTAATGAGCGTGCTCTTCTTTCTGGCGGGCGCGTTGTGGCTGCCGATGGCGTTGCACGCGGCGATCGATCTGCGGGTGCTGGCGTTGCCGATCGGGGAGGGGGAGGAGCTTGCGGCGGAGGCAGCATCGTCGGAGTGAGCGATGTGCGCTGTGCGGTCGGTGCACGGAATGGCTGCGCGCGGCGACCGTCGTCGGCAGCCCGGCGGCGTTTGTCCCCTCGACTCCGCTTGACGCCGGCTTCGTGGACGCGGATTGTCATGCCATGCGCAAGCGCACTCGTGCCGCGTGCATTCTTATGCTCGTGCTCGCGGTCCCGGCGATGGGCGCCCGTGCACAGCAGCCGGATTCTGCGAGACGGAATCCGGCTGCGGTTGCCGAGGCGTTCTTCGACGCGATCGCAGCGGCGCAGTGGAAGGAGGCTGCCGGATATCTCGATCTGGATGCGTTCGAGCAGTATTTGCGCGCGCAGATCGAGCAGGCACGCGAGAGTCGCATGAGTCCTCCGGTGACCGCGGAGCGGCTCATGCGCTCCGATACGAGCATGCCGCGAGCGGTTGCGGAGTACGAAGCGCGGAGGCTCGACGAGAGCCGGGCGAACGACAGCCGCCTCAGCTATCAGTTCGCCGACATCACGAGCGTGGACAGCCTGGCGGCGCTCACGGTTCTGGACGCGGCCGCGCGATGGCTGGAGGCGCGGGACATTCGTTACGCGATGCGGCGGTCGATCGAGGCAGCGAAGGCGCGTGGCCAATGTGTGCCCAACGTGCCCGCCGATAGTCTGATCCCTCCGCAGCCACCGCGCATCGTGCTCGGCACGATCGTACGCGACACCGAGGCGTACGTGCTGAACAGCGGGGCCCAACCCGATCTCTCGCGGCTGCCGCCGGCGATATCATGGTTGGCGCCACCGCCGAACGTGCTGCAGCTGCGGCGCAGAGGTGCGGCGTGGCGCATCATCGGCGGTCGGGACATGTTGGGGAACGGAAACCAGATAATCGGAATCGCCAGCTGCGAATCCGCCCCCAAGCGCTGACTCTCAGTTGTCATCCCGAGCGCAGGCTTGTCATTCCGAGCGGCAGCTTGTCATTCCGAGCGGCAGCGAGGAATCTCGGTGTGCCAGCGAGATCCCTCGCTCCGCTCGGGATGACAGGCATCCGCGAGATCCCTCGCTTCGCTCGGGATGACAAGCGCCGAGCTCGGGCTGACGCGCTCACTCCGGATCCGCCACCTTCGGCACCGTGTACGTCTTCTCCAGCGCCGCCTGATATTCACCGAACAGCGCCTTGATCCCGTCGAACTCGCGCTTCACGAGTGTGCGGTACTCGGGGTGCGTGGCGAAGTCGTACAGCAGCGCGGTCATCGCCTGCGCGTCCACGGTGAAGCCTTGATGCCCGACGTCGGTGAGCGCGTCGGCTTCCATCTGGTAGGTGTGATTCGCCGCCGTCGATGAGTGGGCGGTGAATCCCATCCCCGGGATCGCGCTCGACACGCTCCCCGTCTCCTCGTACCCCTGCGGCTTCCCGGGCTCGGGCGACACGTCCTTCGCGCCGTACTTTTTCATGTACGCGAACGCGACCTCGGAGAGCGTGGCGACCGAGATGCCGTCGCGCAGCTCGCCGTACTTGTCGATCTTCACCTTCGTGCCGGTGGCGAGTGCGGCGCCGCGCGCTGCATCGTCCACGGCCTGCTGCACCTGGTTCAGATAGACCGCGTCCGGATAGCGAATGTAGAAATCCGCGACGGTCTTGTCGGGCACGACGTTCGGCGCCGCGCCGCCTTCGACGATGATCCCCTGGATGCGCGACTCCGGACGGAGGTTGCTCCGCATCCCGTCGATGTTGTCGAAGAAATGGATGACCGCCGTGAGCGCGTTGCGCCCGTTCCACGCCGTGAGCTCGTGCGCGGGCGCGCCCGAGAACGTGTACTTCACGCCGTTGATGTTCATGCAGCAGGTGCCGAACCCCGGCGCGGGGCGCGACGTGCGCGTGCTCGAGTGGCTGCGCACGATGACATCCATCCCATCGAACACGCCGGCCTTGTACATCACCGTCTTCGCGACGGGGGGCATCATCTCTTCTCCCGGCGTGCCGAACACGGTGATGCTCCCGGGCGCACCGCTCTTCTGCAGCCACTCGGCGATCGCTACCGCGGCGGCGATCCCCACCGGTCCCTGCGCGCTGTGCTGATCGCCGTGGAACGGTCCCTTCGTTCCACGCAATGCGTCGTACTCGACGATGACGCCGAGGTTGGGCGCGCCATGGTTCCCCTGAAAGCGCGCGACGAACGCCGTCGGCAGTCCGGCGACGCCCACCTGCACGTCGAAGTGGTGCGCCTTGAGGTAATCGACGAGCTTCGCCACCGAGCGCTTCTCGGTGAAGCCGATCTCGGGATGCTGCGTGATATCATCGGCGAGCGCGAGGAGCTCGATGTCCATGAGCTCCTTCGTGCGCGCGACCACACGATCGCGCGCAGCGTCGGGGCCTGTGAGATGCGCGACGAGCTTCGGCACATCGAGGGTGCGCTCGAGCGAGTCCATGCTGGCGACGACGTGCGGCGCGGCGGCACGCTCGGTCTCCGTTTCCTGCGCGAGCACGGGTGAGACGACGAGCACGGCGGCGAGCGGGGCGATGAGGAACGAGGGACGCACGGGGATCTCCTTGAGAGCGAGCGCGCGAAGCGTGTGAGCGGCGGAAGACGAATGCGCGTCGCGCGGGCGTGCTGTCAAGAGGCGGTCGACGCGGGCGCCGAGTCCACTGGCGTGCGCGGCGGCGCCCGATCATCATCACATCGATGACGCTTCGCTCTCTCGAGCGGCTCGCCGTGGCCGGACTCCTCGCCGGCATCGGGTGTCTGCTGATCGATGCCCTCGCGCATCGACCCACCCGCTTCTACCGCTACGTGCCGCGCTTGCGCCCTGGGCGGCACATCTGGTCGCACATCGGAACGCTCTGGCGGGGCCGGCCCGCCCTCGTGCTCGGTCTTCTCCTCCTCTGCGTGGCGCTCGTGCTCGCGCTCATCGTCATGGTTACGGCGCTCGTGAGGGGCTTGACTCGGCATGACGTGACGTCGGAAAGTGGCGCCCCGTCGGAATAGCGGGTGGCACCAGCCGCGTTCACGACAATACGCGCCACCCCATGATCCCGAGCATGGGAGGCACCATGCGGTACCTCAAGCAATGGGCGTTCACGGTGTGGTGGGTTCTCGCGGTGGTTGCGTTTGTCGCCGGATCGAAGGCCGGCATGGATTACTCGTCCAATGCGGCCGTCCATCAGTTCGCGGTGCTGCAGCCAGCGTGGGGGTTTCCCTATATGCTCCCGCTCAGCGCGATCCGGGCACTCAATGTGCCGGGTGGTGTGCCGTACAACTTCGAGCTGGCGCTGATTCTTGGACTGCTCAGCTGCCTACTGGTCGATCTGATTCGTCATCGTCGGACGGCTTCCCCGAAGCTGGCACATTCCGCCGTGGAGTGAAGACGACGGCTCTGCGTCCGATCGCGGATTGTGGAGGGGGCACAAGCGGGTGATCGTGATCGGAAGCCTCGAGGGCGACGAAACCGGTGCGGTGATCCAGCCGAACGCGGGCGCGTGAGCGGATCGGCACATGAGCACGGGCTACTCCCGTGCTCGATGCGCCGATCGCGGTGACGCGGCTCCTCGCTGGGATCCGGCTCGCTCGAGCTCGCGAGCGTCAGGTGACGGGCGGCGCGGCGCGCTCCTCGCGCTCACTCGTGCGGCGCTGCTGTCCGCACTCGCGTTCCGCCTGCAGCCAGTCCTCGAGCTCCCGACCCGGCTCGGCGCCGCGCTCGAGGAAGATCTCGTACGCGCGCACGCGAATCTCCTCGTCGCTCTGCGGCATGGACGACGCCAAATCCGCGGACTGTCCGTCCGCGCCCACGCCCCCCACCGCGCCCACATCGGCGCTCTTGCGCGTGGCTCGCTTCCGGCCGGTGGGCCTGTCGGCAGTCGTGTCGCTGGTCGTCGTCCTCTTTCTCGGCGTTTTCACTTCTTCAACCTCCTGCAAGTGGACCTCGGCAGACGCGTCCGCGGGCGAACGTCCCGTGCGTCTCATCACGTCTGTCGGTGGTAGCCTGACCCTGCGCCTCGCTCAGGTCAAGTCGTGCGCCATTCCTCGGCTGGCGCGCATCCTGGCCCGTCTCCATTTTCCAGATCCATCACATGCAGCATGCTGGCATCCATGACATCGTATCTGACCAAGCTCGTCGACCATCTCGCCTGGGCGAACGAGCACGTGCTCGACGGGCTGCGCACCGCGCCGGGCACCGACCCGCGGTCGCTCCAACTTCTGGCGCACGTCCTCGGGGCGGAGCACGTGTGGCTCTCGCGTCTCGCCCAACGCCCACCGCGGTACGCCGTGTGGCCCACGCTCTCGCTCGACGAGTGCGTGGCACTCGCTGCAGAAAACGTGACCGAGCTTCGTTCATGGGTGGAGCATCTCACGCCGGCCGACCTCGCGCGCGAGGTCGCGTACACCAACAGCGCTGGCCGTGCGTTTCGCTCGACGGTCGAGGACATCGTGCTGCACGTCGCGCTGCACGGTACGTACCATCGGGGGCAGGTGGCCCTCGTCGTGCGCGGCAGCGGTGGCGAGCCTGCACCCACCGACTTCATCGCGTTCGTGCGCGGTGCGCCCGCGGCCACACGCCAGTAGCGCCGCACGCTCTGTCGCTCCTCGCTTGACACATCTCTGCACGCTCCGTATTTGACTGCCGAGTTGAAACCGGCACCATTCCTCTGGAGTCCTTCACGTGGCCAAATCGCCTTCGCTCGGCGACTCGACGAACGCCGAGCACTGTCCCGATGACGTGGACCCGACGTCCGAGTCCGCGCTCTCTCGTCGCAACTTCCTCACGCGCGCCGGTCAGGCCGGCTGGGCCGCGTTCGTGCTCGGTCCGGTGCTCCGACACGGCGCGTTTCCGCTCCCTGTGCACGCGCCGCCAACGGTGCCCGAGGCGAATCCGCTCGGCGCGAGCGCGGCGGGCGATCTCACGTCGCTCTACTCCGGGCTGCGCTGGCGCATGCTCGGCCCCTTCCGCGGTGGGCGCGTCGATGCGGTGACCGGCGTGCCGGGCCGCCCGCACGAGTTCTACATGGGCGCGGTGAACGGCGGCGTGTGGAAGACGATCGATGGCGGCCGAGTGTGGGAGCCGATCTTCGACTCGCAGCACATGTCATCGATCGGCGCGATCGCCGTCGCGCCGTCGGCGCCCGATGTGGTGTATGTCGGGAGCGGCGAGTGCACGCTTCGCGACTCCGTGGGATTCGGCAACGGCGTCTACAAGTCGACCGATGCGGGGAAGACGTGGACGCATCTGGGGCTCGAGGACACGCAGCACATTCGTCGCGTCGCGGTGCATCCGCACGATCCGAACACGGTGTTCGTCGCGGCGATCGGACACTTCTACGGTCCGAATCCGGAGCGCGGCGTCTTCCGCTCGAAGGATGGCGGGAAGACGTGGAAGAAGGTGCTGTTCAAGAATGAGAACGTGGGCGCGTCGGAGGTGGTGATCGATCCGACGAATCCGAAGGTCGTGTACGCCGCGCTCTGGAACACGCGCCGTCCACCCTGGTTCGTGTACGCGCCGACGAACGGGCCGGGCGGCGGGCTCTTCAAGAGCACCGATGGCGGCGACACGTGGAAGGAGCTCACGAACGGGCTGCCGAAGAGCGGGATCGGAAAGGTCGGCATCGCCGTGTGCCCGAGCAATCCGAAGCGCGTCTACGCGGTGATCGATGATCTCGAGCCCGATCCCAACGCGCCGCGCGATACGTCGAGCGCGGCTGGACAGTACGGCGAGGGCGCGAATGGGCAGGGTGGCTTCTTCCGCTCGGATGATGCAGGCGAGTCGTGGAAGCGGATCTCGTCCGATCCCGCACTCTGGGGGCGCGGCTGGTACTTCGAGCACATCGGCGTCGATCCGCACGATGCGGACGTCGTCTACGTGCCGAACGTCGCGGTCTCGCGCACGCGCGACGGCGGCAAGACGTGGGACGTGATCCGCGGCTCGCCCGGCGGCGACGACTATCAAGGCGTATGGGTCTCGCCCGACGATCCGAACACGCTGATCCTCGCGAGCGATCAGGGGACGATCATCACGCACAACGCGAAGACCGACGATCCGAAGCAGATCACATGGACGTCGTGGTACAACCAGCCCACCGCGCAGATGTATCACATCTCGGTGGACTACCGCTTCCCGTACTGGGTGACGGGCGCACAGCAGGACTCGGGCGCCGTGGCCGTGTGCTCGCGCGGAAAGTTCGCCGAGATCAGCGAGCGCGACTGGGAGCCGAGCGGCGCGGGCGGCGAGAGCGGATACACGGCGGGCGATCCGCTGCACCCGGGGATCATCTACGGGGGCACGGGGACGCGGTACGATCTCGCGCACAACCTCCGCATCCCGGGAACGACGACACCCGAAGTGCCCAAGGGGGAGAAGGCGCGCAAGGACTGGACGCAGCCGCTCGTGCTGTCGAAGGCCGATCCGCGCGCGCTGTACTTCGGGTACCAGTATCTGTTCCTGTCCACGGACAGTGCGAAGACGTGGACGCGCATCAGCCCCGATCTCACGCGTCCGAATCCCGGTGTGCCGAAGCTGATGGACGCGGCCGCGGCGGCGGACCTCGATCCCGCCAACGGCCAGCGCGGCGTCATCTACACGATCGCGCCGTCGCCGCTCCTCGTCCCCATGGTGTGGGTCGGCACTGATGATGGCGTCATCCAGGTGACGACGAACAATGGGAAGACGTGGGAGAACGTGACGCCGAAGGAGGTGACGGCGTGGAGTCGCGTGACGATGATGGAAGCGTCGCACTTCGACTTCGACACGGCGTACGCGAGCGTCGATCGCCATCAGCTCGAGGACTTCGATCCGTACATCTACCGCACGCGCGATCGCGGGAAGACGTGGCAGAAGATCACGCAGGGGCTCCCCGCCGGCGCGTACGTGCACTCGGTGAAGGAGGATCCCGCTCGGCAGGGGCTGCTCGTCGCGGGGACGGAGCGCGGCGCGTACGTCTCGTTCAACGACGGCGACAGCTGGCAGCCGCTGCAGCTCAACCTGCCGACGACGTCGGTGCGCGACTTCGAGTTCTACGGGACCGATCTCATCGTCGCCACGCACGGGCGCGGCATCTGGGTGATCGACGACATCAGCCCGCTGCGCCAGGCGACGGACGAGATCCTCACGGCCGACGCGTATCTCTTCAAGCCGGCGGATGCGATGAACTACGTGCAGGGCGGCGACAACGGGACGCCGGTGCAGAAGGATGAGCCGCACGCGGAGAATCCGCCCGATGGCGCGGCCATCGACTACTACCTGAAGTCGGCGGCGGGCGGGACCGTGACGCTCGAGATCTCCGACGACAAGGGGAAGGTGCTGCACACGTTCTCGAGCGAGGAGCCGGAGTTCGCGGCGGGGAGTGGTGGCGGTGGCCGCCGGCGTGGTGGGATTCCGAACGTGTCGCCGCTGTGGCAGCCTGCGCCGCCTTCGCCGTTGTCGACCGAGGCCGGGATGCATCGCGTGATGTGGCTCCCGGTGGCCGACAGTCCGCGCGGCGGACGTGGCGGCGGTGGCGGCGGCGGGTTCCGCAGACGCGGGCCGCTGCTCACGGGCGACTTCACGGCGAAGCTCACGGTGAATGGGAAGAGCTACACGCAGACCTTCACGGTGAAGCCGGATCCGCGGGGTGGGGAAATGGCGGAGGATTAGGCGTCAGACGATGACGACCAAGCGGGGCCGGAGCCGATCATGCATCGATTGGCTCCGGCCCCGTTGGTTTGCAGGGCGCTCAGCTCCGGCTTGCGGGACGCGCCGCGACGCGGTACCTTCTTCCATAGTCTTGCCAAGGGAGAGGCGATGCGTGCGGACACGGGCGACTTGCTGCAGGGAACTCTCGGTCTTCTCATCCTCAAGGCGCTGCTCGCCGGGCCGGCGCACGGCTACGGCGTCGCGCGCTGGATCGAGGACACCACCGATGATGTCCTCCGCATCGAGGAAGGCTCCCTCTATCCCGCACTCCGCCGGCTGGAGGACAAGGAGTGGGTGCAGTCCGAGTGGGGACTCTCCGAGAACAACCGGCGCGCACGTTTCTATACGATCACACGTGCCGGGCGCGCTCACCTGCGCGCCGAGGCGGGGATCTGGATGCGCTATGCGGACGCCGTCACGCGTGTGTTGCGGACCGCGCCGGCGCTGGCCTGACGGGGAGTATGGATGATGGGCCGGATTCCGTCCTGGCGGCGCTACCTCCGATTCTGGGGGCCGGACATCGACGCGGACATCGATGACGAGCTCCGCTTCCATCTCGAGATGCGCGCACGGGACTACGAGGCACAGGGACGCTCGCCGGCCGAGGCGCAGCGGATGGCGCTCGCGCGTTTCGGGGACGTGACGCGGGTCGGCGCCGCGCTGCGCGAGCATGACCGGCGCAAGGAGCGCCGACGCCAGAGGAGAGAGCGCATGGACGACCTGCTGCAGGATCTTCGTTACGCCGTGCGCGGACTTCGGCGCGCACCCGGCTTCACGCTGGTCGCGGTGCTGACCCTCGCGCTCGGGCTCGGCGCGAACACCACGATCTTCTCCGTGGTGAACGCCGTACTGCTCCGCCCGCCGGCTGCCGTACGCGCACCCGAGCGGCTGGTGTCCGTGTATACGAGCGATTTCAGCGGTCCTCGGTACGGCACGTCATCGTACGCCGATTATCTCGATTTCCAGAAGGGCAACGCACAGCTCGCTGGTCTCACGGCGTTCACCGCGCGCCTGTTCAACTTCAGCACGGGTGGCGCGGCGAGCCGCATCGGCGGCGAAGAGGTGACCGACAACTACTTCACAGTGTTGGGCGTGACACCCGCGCTCGGCCAGCTGTTCACGCCGGATGAATCCCGTGCGCCCGGCACGGAGCCGGTCGCGGTGGTGAGCTACGGCCTGTGGCAGCGCACGTTCGGCGGCGATCCGGGAGTGATCGGGAAGACGATCCACGTGAACGGCAACGCGTTCACGGTCATCGGCGTCGCGCCGCCACACTTCACCGGTTCCATTCGCGGCGTACAGGTGGACCTGTGGGTGCCGTACCTCATGGACGCCGTGCTCACGCGGGGACACGACGAATTCACGAATCGGGGCAATCGCGATCTCTTTCTCATCGGCCGCCTCGCCCCGGCGGCCACGCTCGCCTCGGCACAGGCGGGCTTCCGCGTGATCGCGCGCCAGCTGCACGATGCGTATCCCCAATCCTGGACCGATGTGCATCACGAGTCGCGGGCGATCTCGGTGCTCGCGGAGCAGGATGCGCGCGTCATCCCGCAGCTCCACGGCGCGGTCGTCGGCTTCTTCGCGCTGCTCATGACGGTCGTCGGGATCATGCTCCTCATCTGCTGCGCGAACGTGGCCAACCTGCTCCTGGCCCGCGCGGCAGGACGGCAGCGTGAGGTGGCGGTCCGGCTGGCGCTCGGCGCCGGGCGCGGTCGACTCGTGCGACAACTGCTCACGGAGAGCGTACTGCTCGCGGGTGTCGGGGCCGTTGTGGGCGCGCTGCTCGCTGTCTGGGCGACACGCCTCCTCATGGCGTTCAAGCCTCCACTCCCCGTCACCATCGCGCTCGATCTCTCCATCGACGGCCGCGTGCTCGTCTTCACGACGCTGCTGGCCGGCCTCACCGCGCTCATCTTCGGCGTGGCGCCCGCATTCAGAGCTGCTCGCGTCGACTTGATACCGGCGCTCAAGGGCGGTGCGGCCGGCACACGCCGTCATCGCTGGCCTGCGATGCGGAGCGTGCTCGTGGTGAGTCAGGTCGCGATGTGCGTGATCCTGCTCGCCATGGCCGGGCTCCTGCTGCGCAGCCTGCGCGCCGCGCAGACCGTGGATCTGGGCTTCGACCCGCAGCAGATCGCGCTCGCTTCCTTCGAGCTGGGCAACCAGGCGTACTCGGAGTCGCGTGGGCGCGCGTTCTATGACGCCATCGTGCGTGAGACGGAGGCGCTCCCGGGCGTGCAGGCGGTGAGCCTCGCTCAGAGCACGCCGCTCGGACTGGACTACAGTCGCCGCGGCGTGAATGTGGAGGGCTACCAGCCCAAGCCCGGCGAGGATCTCGAGTTCGGCATCAACATCGTCGGACCTCGCTACTTCGACGTGATGCGCATCCCGATGGTGCGCGGGCGCGAGTTCACCGAGCAGGACCGCGCCGGGTCGCTCCCCGTGGCGATCGTGAACGAATCGTTCGCCCGCTACTTCTGGCCGGGTGACGATCCGATCGGCAAGCGCATCGGGACCGGTGACCAGATGCGCGTGGTGGTCGGCGTCGCCCGTGATTCGAAGACGCGCTCGGTGAGTGAGGAGCCCTCGCCGTACTTCTACCTGCCGTACCTCCAGAGCTACGGGTCGAACATGATCCTCGAGGTGCGGACGGCGGGCGATCCGCGCGCCATCATCCCGATCGTGCGTCGCGAGGCAGCGACGCTCGATCCGGATCTGCCGGTGCAAACGGAGACCATGGAGGATGCGATGGGTGTTTCGCTCCTCCCCCAGCGTGCTGGCGCCACGCTGCTCGGGATCTTCAGCCTGCTGGGCCTCGCGCTCGCCGCGATCGGGCTGTACGGCGTCATGGCGTATGCGGTCTCGCAGCGTACGCGCGAGCTGGGTATCCGCATGGCACTTGGCGCTCAGACGCGAGACATCTATCGCGTCGTACTCGGCCGAGGCCTGTCGCTCATGGCGATCGGGCTGCTGGTCGGCATCGCGCTCTCGATGCTGCTCACCCGACTCGTGCGCGGCCTTCTCTTCGGCGTTAGCCCCGTCGACCCGCTCACGTTCGGGAGCGTCGCGGTCGTGCTGACGATCGCCGCACTCGTGGCCAGCTACGTACCGGCGCGGAGAGCGACGCGGGTGGATCCATTGGTAGCACTTCGCGAAGAATGAGCGTCGGCGTGGGCGCCGACTAGCCGCGGAAATCGGGCCGGTCGAGCACGCGCAGCCAGCTCCCATCCGGCTGACGACGCACCACCTGCGCCCTGGCGCCCGCCGCATCCGTGGCGCGCGTGGCGGTAAGGGCGATGTTGCCGTTGCGCACGGTAGGCAGCGGCTCCTCAGGCGCGAAACGCGGCGCGCTCGCCAGCATCTTCTCGTACAGCTTCCGGATCGCATCGCGCCCAGCGGTCATCTGTCCGGGCGGGTAGGCAACCACGGCATCCGGTTCGTACAACGCGGCAAGCCCTTCCGCGTCGCCCGCGTTCGCCCGCTCGACGAAGAGCCGCGTGATGTCTTCCGGTTGCATGGCTCGTTCACGAGTACCAGTCATCGTCCCTCGCTCCTTCCCCAACGTATTTCGCTGCACGTCTACCATCGACGCGTACCTGCACGCCGATCGATTCTGCCGGCGCCTCGACAGCGTCTTGCAGGATTCGTACGTTCTACGCGATTCATCCACGATCGGCAGCGCAGCACGGAGAACTGTCCCATGGCTACCGTCAGTGTCCGCTACATCGTCAACGATGTCGATGCGGCGATCGCGTTCTACTGTCAGCACCTCGGCTTCCATGAAGTGATGCACCCCGATCCCGCGTTCGCGATGCTGACGCGCGGCGATCTGCGGCTGGTGCTCGTCTCGCCGGTTCCTGCCAACCACCGCGGCGGCGGCTCGCGTCCCATGCCAGACGGCACGAAGCAGACGCCGGGTGGATGGAACCGCTTCGCGATCGAGGTCCCCGATCTCGCGAGCACCGTGGTGGCGCTGCGCGAAGCGGGCGCGCACTTCCGCAACGACATCGTGACCGGCGTCGGCGGCAAGCAGATCATCGTCGACGATCCGTCCGGCAATCCGATCGAGCTCTTCGAGCCGACCCGTCCGGAAGCGCGGCTCGAGGAGAGGGCGTGACGGCCGTGGCGCGCAGGCGTGCGATCGCCGTCGCGCAGACCGTTCCGTCGAGAGGCGGGATTGAGGCGAACCTCGCCGAGCACGTGCGGCTCGTCAGGCTCGCCGCCGATGCGCGCCCCCACGTGCTCGTCTTTCCCGAGCTGTCGCTCACGGGGTACGAGCTCGATCTCGCGAACGCGCTGGCGTTCACCGAGGACGATTCACGGCTGGTCCCTCTGATCGATGTTGCGCAGGCGAGTGGAATCACGCTCGTCGCGGGCGCGCCGGTCAGGCGAGGCGATCGGCTGCACATCGGTGCCTTCATCATCTCGCCGGGCTCAAGCATCGCGCTCTACACGAAACACCATCTGGGCGCCTTTTCCGAAGCGGCGCGTGGCGACGGCACGGTGCCGCCCGCCGAAGCAACGATGTTCCAGCCGGGCGATCTGGATCCGCTGATCCGCTTCGATGGCCATACCGCGGCCATTGCCATCTGCGCCGATACCGGCCACCCGTCGCATCCGCAGGCGGCCGCGAATCGGGGCGCGACCACATACCTGGCGAGCATGTTCGTCATTCCGTCTGACTACGTGGCCGAAACGGCAGGCTTGCAGGGTTATGCCGCGCGGCATTCGATGGCGGTCGCCTTCGCGAACTTCGGCGGACCGTCGGGCGGGCTGGCAACGGCCGGGAGGAGCGCCATCTGGTCCGATCGCGGCGAGCGGCTCGTGCAGCTCGATCCGGCGGGCGCAGGAGTCGCGGTCGCCATCGAATCGGCCGATGGGTGGCAAACGGCCGCTCAGAGAGCCTAGGACCCATGCCCATCCACATTGTCCGTCTCGGAACCCCGAGAGCCGACGGCGAAGGGCTGCGCATCGGCACCGTCCGGCGTCCGCCGCGCGGGGTGCCGAAGAGCGAGTTCGCGCGCCGCGATTTCTATGACGTCTGGCTGCCGGAGCTCTCGCCGACGGAGGATCTCGTCAAGCAGGCGCTGCGCGCGTCGAACGACAAGGAGTGGCGCGCCTTCGCGAAGCACTATCGCAGCGAAATGAAGCGGCCGGAACCGGCGCGCCTGCTCGACCTGCTGGCGGCGCTCTCGCAGCAGACCAACTTCGCCGTCGGCTGCTACTGCGAGAACGACGCGCGCTGCCATCGTTCCATCTTGAGAGAACTGCTGGCGGAGCACGGCGCGACGCTCGCGTGACTTCCTCGAGCGCGCGTCGCGCCTGGATCCGCACGTCCGCCGACCTCCTGCTGCTCGCGGTGCTCGAGTGCCTCTGGTGCTGGCCGCTGCCGTTCGAGTGGCGCCGGGCGATTCCCGGCCGCGGTGCCGGCGACAACCTGAGCTTCCTCTGGAATTTCTGGTGGACGCGCAAGGCGCTGGCGACGCCCGGCCTGCACGTGCTCGAGACCCGCTGGCTCTTCTTTCCGCTGCACGTCGATCTCACGCTCAACACGCACACGGTCCTCGATGCCTTCGTCGGCGCCACGCTGCTCGCGCCGCTCTCGACCATAGGAGCGCTGAACCTCACGGTCCTCGCGGGACTCGTGCTCGGCGCGGCAGGCGCGTATGCGCTCGCCCGCGATCTGACCGGAAGCCGGCGCGCGGCAATCCTGGCCGGCGTGATCTTCGGGCAGTGCCCGTTTCTCGCGGCGCACCTGCTGGGGCACTTCAATCTCACCTCGCCGTGGGTGCTGCCCTGGTTTCTCTTCGCGTTCGGCCGCGCGATCGATCGCCGCTCAACGCTGGCGGCACTTGGCGCCGGCCTGTGTCTCGCGGCGACTGCGTACACCGACGACTACTATCTGGTGTTTCTGATCGTGGCCGCCTCCGTGTGGCTGCTGCTGCAGGTCTGTGAAGTGCGTGCGTGGGTCGAGCGCCGCGGCGCGGCTCCCGGTCGGGTGCGCGCGATGCGGATCTTCGGAGTGTTGCTGGCGATCGATCTCGTCCTCATCGCGATGGTCCTCGTGACCGGCGGCGGCGCCTGGCACATCGATGGCGTCGCCATCTCGATGACCAGCACCTTCAACCTTCGCGAGATCGCCTGGATGCTGGCAATCTGCCTGGCGCTGACGACGTGGCGCCTCCGCCTCGTCTGGCGCAGGACGATGGCGGGCTCCGGCTTGATCCGCGTCACCGCAATCACGGCTGCGATGTTCTGCGCGGCGGTCGCCCCGCTCGGCCTGCACGCGGCCGGCTTGTTCGCGACCGGCGATTACGTCAGCCAGGCCTATTCCTGGAAGAGCGCACCCTCCGGAGTCGATTTGCTGGCGCTCGTGGCGGGCAATCCCTTCCATCCCCTGTGGGGCCGGTGGTCGGCCATGTTTCATCACCGCCTGGGGCTGAGCCTTGTCGAAGGCGTCGCCTGGCTCGGAGTCGTGCCGGCGATCCTGGGATGGATCGGCTGGCGCCGCGGCGGCGCCGCGAAGCCGCGGAGGCTCCGCTGGCCGGCGCTGTTGGCCATCTTCTTCGTCTGGTCGCTGGGCCCCTTTCTGCGCGTCGCTGGCGTCAACACCGGCCTCGTCCTGCCGGAAACGCTGCTGCGTTTCGTCCCGATCGCGGCGAACGCACGCATCCCGGGCCGCGCGATGGTCATGGTGTACCTCGCGCTGGCGATGTTCGCGGCCATCGGCCTGGCGACGCTCCGGGGGCGCTGGTCTCATCCAGGCTGGCAGTGGCTTGCGATCGGGATTGTCGCGTTCGGGTATCTGCGGGCGCCGCTGCCAATGTATCGGCCGCGGCCTTCATCGATTAGTACGGCGCTCGCCTCGAGCCCGGTCCCAGGCGCTGTCGTCGACCTGCCGCTCGGTCTCGCCGACGGCTTCGCGGACAGGGGCGGATTCGACCGCCGTAACCTTTCTTTACAGACGCTTCACGAGCGTCCGATCGCCGGCGGCTTCATCGCGCGGCTGTCGCCGCGGGTGCTGGACGCCTATGCGCGCCTGCCGGTCCTCGGCGCCTGGTGGCGGA
>DASSNR010000258.1:0-2203 GCA_035687925.1 Gemmatimonadaceae bacterium
ACCACGGAAAGGCTCGGGACTCGAGGACCGAGCAGAATTTTTGGGGGGATGAGGCGAGACTCGGCGCGCCAGGGCGAGCCGTCTCACACGTGAGAGCCCAGCGCGGGCTCGGGATGACGCGCCGGCGCTCGCGGCTCGCCCTCGCACCCCCAAACAATTCAGTGGCCCCGGCGCATCGGTACTTTCGGCCCGTCCGGTTCGATCCGCGTGTATCCGCGGCCCTCCGCGGTTGCTCTTGTCGTTGCAGTTGCTGTTGTCGTTTGTCGTATCCGCGGCCCTCCGCGCCAATCCGTGGTTCCCCTCCTGCGTTTATCCGCGGCGATTCGCGGTTCCTGTTGTCCTATCCGCAGCCCTCCGCGGTCCGATGCGCTTTCGCCAGCCCTGTCCCGCGGATAAATTCACCGCGCTCCGCGGCTCTCGCGGAGGATGATCATCAAGCGATTCGTACGGCACTGGAGGCCTCTCAACAATGCGATTGACCGGACTGGCGCTTCTTGCGAGCGCAGTGGTCCTCGGCGCGTGCGCCGGTGGGGAGAAGGGACAGGATGCATCGAACAGCGCTGCGGCGTCGACGCCCGCTGCGACGACTGATACAGGGACGGCGGCTGCCGCGGCCGGAGCCGTGGCTGCGGCGCCCGTCACGGGTAAGACGGTCGAGGTCAAGATGGTGATGGACGATCCGTCGCACCCGAAGTTCGAGCCCGCAGACATCACCATTCACGAAGGTGATGCGGTGAAGTGGGTCGTGGTGTCCGGCGTGCCGCACAACGTCCAGTTCGACAGCGCGCAGGCGCCGGCCGCCGTCAAGGCGCAGCTTGCGGCCAACATGCCGGAGTCGACGGCGCCGCTGGCGGGCAAGTTCCTCATGGGCCCGGGCGAGAGCTACATCGTCTCGTTTGGCAAGATTCCGCCCGGCAAGTACTACTACTACTGTCTCCCGCACGACATGCTCGGCATGCACGGGACGGTCACCGTCCAGTAAGCGACGCGATCGGTACGACAGCGAGGGGCGGACGCCGCAGGGTGTCCGCCCCTCTCGTACATTCGACAGCCGCGTCCGCGTTCACTCGATTGCGCGCCACGCAGACGCCCTCGCACCACGTACGCGACGGCGCCGCTCGCACCGCTTGCGTCCCGCGCGCCACGGCGAGATACTCGTCCGTCGCCCTTCTCACGCGCACTCCCCCACCCGCTCGCTCCCATGCATCGCACCCGACGCACGCTCCCGGCCCTGGCCACGCTCGCGCTCACCTGCTGCGCCGCTGCACAGACGCCGGCCGCCGCCGCGCCCGCGCCGCAATCCGTCGCCGCCGCGAAGACGGACACCGCGCGCGCCACCATCGCGGCGAAGACCGCCGGCATGGAGAAGCGTGATGGCTTCATCCCGATCTATCTCGACGCGAAGAGCGACAAGATCTACCTCGAGATTCCGCGCGATTCGATGCGCGTGCTCTACTTCCTCTCGCTCGCCACGGGCTTGGGCTCGAATCCCATCGGACTCGACCGCGGCGCGGAGCAGGGCGAGTACATCGCGCGCTTCGATCGCGCGGGCGATCGCATGCTCCTCGTCCTCGAGAACTGGAACTACCGCAGCTCGGCCACGGACAATCCCGCGCACGTGCGCACCGTGCTCGAGGCGTTCCCGCCGAGCACGGTCGCAGCGATGCCGATCGTCGCGAGCGAGGGCGGACGCTTTCTCGTGGATGCGACGGACTTCGTCTACCGCGATTGGGTGGACGCAGCGAGCACGCTCGCGCGCAGCAATCAGGGGAGCTACACCGTCGCGCGAGATCGGTCGAGCATCTATCGGCCGTACACCAAGGCGTTCCCCAAGAATACGGAGATCGACGTCGCGCTCACCTACGCGCTCTCGGGCAATCACGCGGGGCGCATCGTGTCGATGATTCTTCCCGATGTGCGCGCCTTCACGCTCAGGCAGCACATGTCCTTCCTCGAGCTCCCCGACTCCGGCTACGAGCCGCGCGCGCTCGATCCGCGTGTCGGCTTCTTCGGCATTGCGTTCAAGGACTACGCGCAGCCCATTCAGGGCTCACTCGAGCAGCGATGGATCGAGCGGCACCGGCTGGAGCGCGTGGATCCGAACGACCCGAATAGCCCGATCAAGAATCCAATCGTCTACTATGTGGACCGCGGGATCCCAGAGCCCATCCGCACCGCCGTGAAGCAGGGCGTGAGCTGGTGG
>DASSNR010000260.1:0-4502 GCA_035687925.1 Gemmatimonadaceae bacterium
GAGGCCGCCGGTGACGATGTCCGCGGCGACGCCTACCACCGTACTCGGCCCGATCACATCCAGGTCGAGCCGCTGGCCGATGGCGGGCTGTCTCGGCCACACGCGATGGGCGAGTGTCTGGTTGACGATCACCACGTGCCCCGAGGCCATTTCCTGTTCGGTGAACGTGCGCCCACTGATCATCCGGATGCCCAACGCCTTGAAGTAGTCGGGCTGCACGTTGTTGAACGCGACGATCGTCTTGCTCTGCAGCGCATACGCTCCGCCCGTTGCCCCCAGGTGGGGCTCGACACCTTTGGTGTAACCCGGCGGTGCACCGAGTGCTTCGGTTGCTACGGCCACACCTGGCAGCCGTCGCAAACCGCTCAGCATTCGCTCCCCGAACTGCTCGCGACTGGACACGGTCTGATAACCGCTGCGCGACAGCGAGACGCGCACCGTGAACACATGCTGCACATCGAAGCCCGGGTCGATCTGCTGCAGATACGCGACGCTGCGAATGAGCAGGCCCGCGCTCACCAGCAGCAGAACGGAGAGCGCCATCTCACCCGCCACGAGCACGGCGCGAACACGCGACCCACTCCCCGAGCGCATCACGCCCGAGCCGCTGCTGCGGAGCGTAGACCCGAGCTGCGCCGACGCAGCTCGCAGTGTGGGCATGAGCCCGAAGAGCACGCCCGTCACAAGCGAGATCGCGAGCGTGAACTCGAGCACGCGCACATCGAGCGGCATGCCGCCCGCTACCCGCAGCTCGTCCGGACCGAACCGGGCAAACAGATCCGCTCCCCACCACGCGAAGAGCAGCCCGAGCATCCCACCGGCGACGGCGAGCAGGATGCTCTCCACGAGGAGCCCGCGCACGAGCCGCCATCGACTGGCGCCGAGTGCTGTGCGAAGGGCGATCTCGCGCGCGCGCGCCGTCCCTCGCGCGAGCAGAATGTTCGCGACGTTCGCACAGGCGACGAGCAGGACGACCGCCACCGCGGCGAGGAGCACCAGCAACACGTCGTGCGTGCGGGCGGAGAGAAATTCCTGCGACGGTTGCGTAACGACGGCGGTCTGCTCGATTCCGGAAAAGACGGTCTGCTTCGGCATGCGCGCGGTGATCGCGTCCAGCTCGTGTTGCACCTGTGCGATCGTCACACCTGGACGGAGCCGGCCGACGACATTCACGAAATCCGTCGGCGAGAACGCCGTGTCCGCCGATTCGAGCGTGAGGGGAAGCCAGATGTCACGCTCGGCGGATGGCCCCGCGATCGCGTCGGCGCCCTGTGGGATGACGCCGACCACCGTGCGTGGCGTTCCGTCGAGCGTGATGGTGCGTCCCACCACATCGCGGCTCCCAGCGAACGTGCGTCGCCAGAGCGCTGTGCTGATCAGGACGACCGGCGCGGCACCGGGGCGTGCGTCGTCAGGTACGAAGCTGCGGCCGATCACGGGGTGCACGCCGAGCAATGTCGACAGGCCAGGCGTGACGGCGAGGCCGAGCACGACATCCGTCCGGTCGCCGGTGGTCGCCAGGAAATCGTGGGTGCTGTACGCCTCCACGCCCTCGAGCGATCGCGCCTGCTGCTGCCAGCCGAGGGTGATGCGTTTCGTCACCGGAAATCCGCTCGGGCTGAACTCACTCCCGAGCGCGAGGTAGACCAACCGATCGCTGTGCGGATACGGGAGCGGATGCAGCAGCAGGCGATTCACCACCGAGAAGATGGCGGTGTTGGCGCCGATCCCCAGTGCGAGCGTGAGCACCACGACGGCGGTGAAGCGCGGTGCGCGGCGCAGGGAGCGGAGGGCGTAGCGGAGATCGTGCACGAAGGAGGTCATGATGCGCTCGTGATCATCCGTGGGTGCGAGCGGTGCGACGCGATGCAATGCGTGCGCGAGATGCTGGCGGGAGTGATTCGATGACGTGACTCCGACCAGCGGGCGCCATGATGCGGCATGCGTCCCTCTTGCATTCCGTCAACCGCCGAGGCGATCGTATGACTATGGCCGCTCCGCTCCACTACACGGCGGACATGGTCCGCCACCTCAACGACCTGCACGACTGGCGCTGGCCGCGCTACGAGACCGTGCACGGGGAGCTGCTCGTGACGCCGGTGGCGCCGCGGCCGTGGCACGAGGTGGTGGCCAGGAGGCTGCTGGTCGCCATCACCAATTACATCGAGCGCGATGATCTGCCGTTGAAGACGTTCGGCTCGCGCTCGGAGGTGTCGTGGGGCGATGCCGACATCTCGGTGCAGCCTGACCTCGTCGTCGTTCCGAACGAGGAGGTGCGCACGCTCGACTGGAACGACTTGTGGCATCTGTTGCTCGCGGCCGAGGTGCTGAGCCTGAGCAGCGTGCGAGCGGATCGAATGGTCAAGCGACGGTTGTACCAGGAACAGGGCGTGCCGCTCTACTGGATTGTCGATCCGGATGCGCACACGGTCGAGGTGTGGACGCCGGACGCGCGGGAAGCGCGAATCGAGCGCGAGATGCTCGCGTGGCATCCGGCCGGCGCAGCGGCGCCGTTCGCACTCGCGCTCGAGACGCTCTGCCGGCCGGTGTAGCGCGCATCGCACCATCATTCCTCACTCCGCCCGCAGCGCGACCATCGGATCGACACGCATCGCTCGCCGCGCGGGGACGAGCGTCGCGATGATCGAGACGATCACGAGTACGACGGGCACCGCGACGAAGATGACGGGATCCGTCGCCTGCACGCGGAAGAGGAGACTCGCGAGCAGTCGCGTGAGCGCGAGCGCGGCGACGAGTCCCACGACGACGCCGGCGACGGTGAGCGTCAGCCCCTGTCGCAGCACGAGTTGCATCACGTCGCGATCCTGCGCGCCGAGCGCCATGCGCACGCCGATCTCGTGCGTGCGTCGCGCGACCAGATACGCGATCACGCCGTAGAGCCCGAACACCGCCATCACCAGCGCCAGTGCGGCGAAGGCGCCGAGGAGGAGTGTGTTGAACCGCTGCGGCGCCATCGAGTCGGCGAGCTGCCGGTCCATGGTCGTGACATCGGTGAGCGGGAGCTGCGGGTCGATGTCGTGTACGACCTGTCGCAGTGACGGCACGAGCGCGAGCGGGTCCGAGCGGACGCGAATCGCGATGTTCCCGTAGATCGAGAAGCCCGTCTGCCGGATGGGGAAGTACACGGCGGGCTTCACGGTCACGTCCTCGGCCATCTGTCGAACGTCCGCGGAGACACCGACGACGGTATAGGTGCGATGCTCGAAGGTGAATCGATGGCCGATGGCGGAGCCGTTCGGCACCATGAGGCGCGCCAGCGACCGATTGACGATGGCGACCGGAGGGGCGCCGGCGTCGTCGGCATCGGTGAAGTCGCGGCCAGCGTGAAGCGGAATCCCGAGCGTACGGAAATAGTCCGACCCCACGCTCGTGGATGTTATGGCCGGCACGTCGCTCGACGATTCCGCCTTGTCAGCCAGCCCGAGCGCACGTGCCGGCATCATCATCGAGTAGCCGTCGAGCGGCAGCACGGCGGCGACCGTGGCCGATTGGACGCCGGGCAGCGCGCGCAGGCGCCCGATCAGGTTCCGGTAGAAGAGATCGGTCGTGGTATCGTTCGAGTAGCGCGTCGATGGGAGCGCCACGCCGGCCGTGAGCACCCCCGCTCCGCGAAAGCCGGGATCGATGTCGAGGTAGCGGACGAAGCTCTTGGCCAACAGCCCCGCGCCGATGAGCAGCACGATGGCGATGGCGAGCTCCGCGGTCACGAGCAGCTTCCGCGCGCTGCTCGCGAGAGAGCTCCCCGCGATGCGGGCGACGCCGTCTCGCAGCGCATCCTGTAGATCGTCGCGATAGACGCTGAGCGCGGGCACCAGCCCGAACAGCAGGCCCGTGAGCACCGCCACGGCGAACGCGAAGATCAACACTCGACTGTCGACTGCGATCCCCGGCACGTGCGTGAGAGTCGCCGGCCCCAGCGCCACGAACGTCTTGAGTCCCCACACCGGGAGGAGCAGCCCAAACGCGCCGCCGATGAGCGCGAGCAGCAGACTCTCGACGAGCAGCTGGCGCACGAGTCGCGCTCGGCCGGCTCCGAGCGCCGCGCGCACCGCAAGTTCGCGCCTGCGCATCGCGGCCCGGGCGAGCAGAAGATTCGCGACGTTGGCGCACGCGATGAGCAGCACGCACGCGACGGTGCCGAGGAGCACGAGCAGTGCGGGGCGCAGATCGCCGTACATGCGGTCGTGCAACGTACGGACATCCACGCGCCACGCGTGCATCGACGTGGACAGTTCGGTGACATGCGATCGGAGCGCGGCGAGCTCGGCGCGAGCAGCATCGAAGGTGACGCCCGGACGCAGCCGCCCAATCACGCTCACGAACGTGGTGACGACGCGCCGCTTGCCATCCGGTCCCGTGTCGGGCCTCGTAAAGCTCGAGAGACGGAGCGGCGTCCAGTACGCCGCGGTGCGCGGAAAGTGAAATGCGGAGGGCATCACGCCGATCACGGTGTACGGCTTGCCGTCCAGTTCGATCGTGCG
>DASSNR010000261.1:0-4614 GCA_035687925.1 Gemmatimonadaceae bacterium
GGCCTCCACTTACTACGTGATGGGGATCCCCACCGATCTCTACACGCCGCTCTTCGCGTGCAGCCGCATCGCCGGCTGGACTGCGCACCTGCTCGAGCAGTACGCCCACAACCGCCTGATCCGTCCGCGCGCCGAGTACGTCGGGCCGCGCGGGCTGAAGGTCATGCCGATCGAACAGAGAAAGTAGATCAGTGAGTCAGCAGGTCAGTGGGTCAGAAGAAGCCTGAACGGCGAGAGCGGAGAGCAGAAAGCAGGACCTGCTCTCTCCTTTCTGCTCTCTCCTCTCTGCAGTTCCTGACCCACTGACCTACTGACTCACTCTCTCCTCAGCCCATCCATTCCGCATCCCGCAATGCCCCCCCGTCTTTCCGTTCGTCAGGCCGAGTTGGCGACGCTCGACGTCCCGTTGCTCGTGCTCGCGCTGCCCAATGGTGCGACAGTCACCGGGCCGTTGGTCGCGCTCGACCAATCGCTCGGGGGCGCGTTGCATCGCACGCTCTCGCGCAAGGACTTCCGCGGTGGGCGCGACGAGACGTTGCATCTGCAGGGCGGGAAGTCGGGGCCGCAACGAGTGCTGCTCGTCGGTCTCGGAACGAACGCGGACGACGCGGGCGCCGTGCGGCGCGCGGCGAGCCTCGGTGGCCGCCAGGCGCGGACAATGGGTGCGCGCGCCCTCGCGTGGTGGGACGGCGGGCCGGTGACGAACGTCGAGAGTGCAGCGATCGGAGTGCAGCTCGGCGCGTGGGAGTACACCGACCTCAAGTCGCCGCCCGAGGAGAACGAACGCACGGCTCCGCTGGAAGACGCCACGATCATTGTGACGAACGAAAAGTCGGCGCAGAAGCCGCTCGCGCAGGGCGTCGCGATCGGCGAAGGGCTCAGCCTCGCGCGTCGCCTCGCGATGATGCCGGGCAATCTGTGCACGCCCGAGTTCCTCGCTGACACCGCGCGCGACATCGCCAAGCGTCACGGCATGACGGTGACCGTGCTCGGCCGCGCGGAGATGGAGAAGGAGCAGATGGGCTCGTTCCTGTGCGTGGCGCAGGGCACGCCGCAGGATCCGAAGCTCATCGCACTCGAGTACCGCGGCGGGAAGTCGGGTGCGCAGCCGATCGCGCTCGTCGGAAAGGGGCTCTGCTTCGATACCGGCGGCATCTCCATCAAGCCCGCGCAGGGGATGGAGGCGATGAAGTTCGACATGTGCGGCGCGGCCGGCGTGCTCGGCGCAATGGAGGCCATCGCGCGGCTCGGACTCGAGATCAACGTCGTTGGGCTCGTGGGGAGCACGACGAACATGCCCTCCGGCACCGCGGTCAAGCCGGGCGACGTCGTGAAGAGCCACCTGGGCAAGTCCATCGAGGTGATCAACACGGACGCGGAGGGACGGCTCGTCCTCGCCGATGTGCTGTCGTATGCGCGTCGCTTCAATCCCGCCGTGGTCATCGATGCCGCCACGCTCACCGGCGCGTGCGTCATCGCGCTCGGGCATCTCGCGACGGGCGTCTTCGGTCCGGACGAGGCGCTCGTGCAGGAAGTGCTCGCCGCGGGAAAGCGCGCGAGTGAGCCGGGGTGGCCGCTCCCCGTGTGGGACGACTACAAGGAGCAGATCAAGTCCGACGTCGCCGATATCAAGAACACCGGCGGGCGCCCAGCGGGCGCGATCACGGCTGCGATGTTCCTCAAGGAGTTTGCGTCCGACTTTCCGTGGGTGCATCTCGACGTTGCGGGCACCGCGTACTCGGAGACCGACCTCGGCTACATCCCCAAGGGACCGACCGGCGTGCCTGTTGGCCTGTTCGTCGAGTTCGCGCGGGGAAGGGCCAGCTAGACGTGGCTGTCGGAACGACGCTGCGTCGATGTGGCCTCGGCCTTCTGGTCGGGGCCATTTTGCAGGGGACGGTCCTGGCGCAGGGGACGACACGCGACACGTCCGCGACCCGTCGCGACACCACGCGGCGCGCTCCGGTCTCCGCACCGCGCGACACCACGCATCGCGACACGTCCGCGGTGCGTGATACCACCGCGCGACGCGACACCACCGCTGGCGCCGCGCACGCGCCGTCCGATACGACGGCATCGGATACGACCAAGGTTCCCAAGGACACGATCAAGGCGCCGCTCGCGCACGCTCCAGTGCCGCGACTCATCGGGATCGGCGAGCAGTATCACTGGACGCGCGACTCCATGTTCGCCACCGGCGCATTCAATCTCATCGGTCTCCTCGAGCTCGTTCCCGGCGTCACCGTCTTTCGATCGGGGTGGCTCTCATCCCCCTCGCAGGCGGCGTATCTGGGCGATCCGTCGCGAGTCCGCATCTTCTACGACGGGATGGAGGTCGATCCCCTGCATGCGCAGAACGGCGGTGTGCTCGATCTCGATGCCGTGTCGCTCTGGACACTCGAGGACGTCACCATCGAGCGCGGCGCAGACGAGCTGCGCGTCTATCTCCGAAGTTGGCGCGTCGACCGTACGACGCCGTCGAGTCGCGTCGATATCGTCTCGGGCGATCTCAACACGAATCTGTATCGCGCGTTCTACGGAAAGCGCTTTCAGCATGGCGAGGCACTGCAGCTCGGCCTCGAGCAGTTCGGCACGACGGGCGGCACCTTCACCGGCGGCGGGGATCAGCTCTCGCTCCTCGCGCGCCTGGGCTGGGCGCACGGTCCATGGAGCATCGACGCGTTCGCCAATCGGACGACCGGCACGCGCGATCAGCAGCAGGCACTCGTTGGCAGCGGACTGATTCCGAGCCTGGATTTCCGGCGCACCAATGCCTACGTGCGCGCGGGCTACGGCGACCCCGACAAGGGGCCATGGGCGCAGCTCATGGTGGTCTCGCAGGAGTTCGACAACAACACATCGTTCGATTCCGCTACCACGCCGCCGCCCGCACTCCAGCGCACGACGACGGAGACGCAGTACGTCGCGTCCGCGGGAGTCACGCTCGGGGCGTTCCGATTCGGCGTCGACAGTCGCACGCACGACTTCGAGCACTCCACGCTGAAGACGTTCACCGAGCGCGCGAGCGTCGAGAGCGGACTCGTGTCGCTCTCGCTGGCCGCGGAGCAACGCTGGCCGGACACGAGCTCGACCGAATCGGCGACCCTCAAGTTCGCGCCGCTGTCGTTTCTCGCGCTCACCGGCACCGTCACCCATCGCCACGGCGGCGAGGTTGCGCCGGGTGTGCGTAACAGCATCGACGCACGCGCCGAATTGGGCATACGTGTACATCGCGCCTGGCTCTCGGCAGGGCTCATGCGGCGCGGTGGCGTGACGGTCCCCGGTCTTCCGGTGTACGACCCGAGCTACGTCGCGATGCTGGCGCAGCCCGCCACCGGGATCTTCGGGACGATTCGCGGCCCGATCTACAAGGACCTCGGCGTCGACATCACGGGCATCCGCTGGTCGGCGCCAGGCTACTACCGGCCGCAGTATCAGTCGCGCGTCGAGTTGTACCTGCGCACCAACTGGCTGAGTCGCGTCCCACGGAACAACTTCGGCTTCATGGGATCGGTGGCCTACGAGTACCGGAGCTCGACGCTCTTCCCGACGGCGGGGGGGACGGAGGTGGTCGGTCCCGCGAGCGCGGTCGCGCTGTACAGCCACACGATCACGCCGCGCATTGAAGTGCGCATCATCGATGCGACGCTGTTCATCCAGCAGTTCTTCACGATCTTTCCGCCGCGCATGGCGTACGTCCCGGGATTCATCCTCCCGCGACAGCAGGTGATGTACGGCGTCCGCTGGCACTTCTGGAATTGACAAGGTCCTTGTTGCGCCGTAACTTACACGATTCCACATGATACGTAGCATGACGGGGTTCGGGGCCGCGACGGGGCGGGTGGGGACCGCGCAGGTGACGGTGGAGATTCGCACCGTCAACCATCGGTTCTTCAACCCGAGCATCAAGCTGCCCGCCGCCCTCGCCCGTTTCGAGGGAGAGGTGCGCGAGCTGCTGCGGCAGCACATTGCGCGCGGCCATGTGTCGTTGACGGCGCGCCTCGAGCGCCAGGGCCCCGCGGGTGCGGTCATCGACGAGAATCGCTTCGCACGCTACCTCGCACAGCTCCGCGCTCTGCAGCAGCGCCATGGCCTCGACCATCCCGTGGATGCAGCCACGCTCCTTCGCTTGCCCGACGTGATTTCCAGTGAGGGCACGGACGACATCGGCGGGAGCGCGGACGAGCTCGAGGCTGTAGTCGGTCAGGCGGTCGCCGCGCTCACTGCTATGCGCATGGCGGAGGGAGAGCGACTGCGCGCGGTGCTCGCCGAGCGGATCGCCACGATCGAGCGACTGCGTGAGTCGCTTGCGGAACGGGCTCCCGAGCGCCTGGTCGCGGAGCGGGACAGGTTGCGTCGTTCGGTGCGCGAGCTGGCGGATGGGATCGACGTGGACGATGTGCGTCTCACGCAGGAGATCGCCGTCCTCGCGGATCGGCTCGATGTGGCGGAGGAGCTCGATCGCTTCGCCGCACACATCGCGGCGTTCCGCGCGGCGCTCGGGACGAACGGCGCGAACCCGGTGGGTAAACGGCTCGGATTTCTTCTGCAGGAAATGTTACGCGAGGCGAACACGACGGGGAGCAAGGCGCGGGATACCGCGATGCTCCACGA
>DASSNR010000263.1:0-2376 GCA_035687925.1 Gemmatimonadaceae bacterium
TCCACGTCGATCACGTTGATCCCGCGGTCGCGCCCCGCCTGCCGGCTGCCGATGTTCACCACCGGCACGCCGAGGAACGAGCACTCGCGTACGCCCACACTGGAGTTGCCCACGAGACACCTCGCGTTGCACAGCAGCCGGAGGAAGTCCGTCGGCTTCATGTTCTTGAAGAAGTGCATGTGCTCCGGACGCTCCAGCTCGCGGAAGGAGCGGATGGCGCCCGACGTCCCGTCGGAGCCCGCGTCCACGTTCGGCCAGAACCAGAGCACCGGGAGGCCGATGTCCTTCACCGCGTGCAGCGTCTCGAACGTGTGCTCGCGCGCCTGCTGATACTCCGTGGTGACGGGATGCTGCATCACCACGAGGTAGCCATCGCTCAGGTCGAGCTTGGGACCTACGCCGCCGTACTTCACGAACGGATCGAAGTCGAGCGCGCGGTCGCACACCACCTGCGCGGCGATGTCGATCGACGGGCAGCCGGTCACGTACACGGTCTCCGGACATTCGCCCATGCGGATCACACGCTCGGCCGCCTTGTCGCACGACACGAAGTGCAGGTCGGCGAGCTTGGTCACGGCGTGGCGCACCTTCTCGTCGATCGAGCCGGTGACTTCGCCACCCTGCACGTGCGCGAGCGGAATGTTCATGTAGCTCGCCGCGATCGCGGTGGCGATCGTCTCGAAGCGGTCGGCGACGCTCACCACGACATCGGGCTGCAGATTGTCGAACACCGTGGTGAGCTCCATGAGCCCGATCCCGGTGGTCTTCGCCATCGCCGCGAGGTGCTCCCCCTCGAGCACCATGTGCACGCGCGCCGCGGGCGTGAATCCGTCCGCCGACATGAAGTCCGCCGCGTTTCCGTACCGGTCGAGGAGCGCCGACGCGGCCACCACGAGCTGCAGCTCCAACTCGGGATGCGCCTGGATAGCCAGCAGCGCCGTCTTGATGCGGCTGTAACTCGGCCGCGCGGTGACGACCACACACACCTTGCGCATCACTCGCACCTCGCGAGGTCGAGATCGGCGTCGCTCAACAGCTCGTCGCTCGCGAGTGCACGCGTGACGCGCGCACCGATCAGCTCGGGGAGACGCGCGGCGGGGATCCCCGTCCCCGGCTTCTTTGCCGTGAGATGCTCCGCGCGCAGTACCGTCCCCGCGGGGATGTCGACGCGCGCGACGACGCTCTTGGTGAAGAGGTTGCGCAAGGGCGCCATCTCGCCGCTCACGCGGTTCTTGTCCACCGGGTGCGCGAGCATCGTCTCGATGAAGCGCACGCCTTCCACCAATTGCGCGAGCTCCCCCGTCGTGATCGACGCGGGCACATCGGGGCCGAACATCTCGCGACTCAGTGTGACGTGCACCTCGAGCACCTGCGCGCCGAGTGTCGCCGCCGCAAGTCCGGGGTAGATCGTCCCCGAGTGATCAGAGAGGCCGACGGCGCACTCGTAGCGCGCGCGGAAGGCGCCGAGCAGGTTGAGACCGATGCGCTCGGGCGGGCAGGGGTAGGCCGTGGTGCACTGCAGCACGGCGACGGGGATGCGCGCCGCGCTCACGTGCTCCACCGCGTGATCGATCTCGCTCACGTCGCTCATCCCCGTCGAGAGGATGACGGGACGGCGCGTCTCGATGATGCGCTCGAGCATCGGCGCGTTCGCGACTTCGCCCGACGCGATCTTCCACGCGGCCACGCCCACGCGCTCCAGCAGCTCGACGGCCTCGAGCGAGAAGGGCGAGCTGAGGAAGAGGAGTCCGCGCTCGTGCGCGTGCTCACGCAGTCCGTGCCACTGCGCCTCGCTGAACTCCATGCGCTTCCAGTAGTCGTAGCGCGTGGCGTCCTGCCGGCTGAACTTGACGCGCCACGGCTCGCCCGGCGTGCTCTCGGCGGACGCGATGTGCGTCTGGAACTTGACGGCGTCGGCGCCCGCGTCGGCGATCGCGTCGATGAAGGCGTGCGCGAGGCCGAGGCTCCCGTCGTGCGATTGTGCGACCTCGCCGATGATGAGGCATCCATCGACCGCGTCGCCGAGACCGGCCTGTGCGCGGAGCAGCGCGCGAAGGGAAGGGGAGGAAGTCGGCATCGTTTACACCACGTCCGCGAACGTCTTTTCCATGCGCCGGAAGTAGAACGCGCCGCTCACGAGGAGCACGAGCGCGGCGACCGACGATGCGACGACCATCGCGCCCGGCGCGTGCCCCGAGCCGAGGAGCGCCCAGCGGAATCCTTCCACCACACCCACCATCGGATTGAGCCCGTACAGCGTGCGCCACCATCCGTGGAGCAGGCTGCTCGGGTACGCGACCGGCGTCGCGAACATCCAGAACTGCGTGAGGAAGGGGACGACGTACTTCACGTCGCGGTACTCGACGTTCATGGCCG
>DASSNR010000274.1:0-5586 GCA_035687925.1 Gemmatimonadaceae bacterium
TCGCGCTTCGCGGCGGACTTCGCCGCGGCACGCGCGTGGCGCTTCGCGCTCGTCGATGATGCGACGGATGAGCTGCTGGGCGAGATCGATCTCTTTCCGCGCAACGCGTCGGGGCGCGTGCCGCTCGACGACGCCGATCGCGCCGAAGTGGGCTACTGGCTGCGCAGCGATCGCACGAGTCGAGGCTTCGCCACCGAGGGTGTGCGGGCCGTGATGCAGGCAGCCGCCTCGCTCGGTCGATTCTCCCACATCGAGATCCGCTGCGACCCGCGGAACGTGCGCAGTGCGGCGATTCCCGCGCGGCTCGGCTTTCACCTCGTCGTCGACGACGCGCAGCGCGGGACATCGGGAGCGGAACACGCGGAGCTCGCGGTGTGGGTCTTACCGATCGAGGGGACGCCCGCGCCCGATGCACGATAGCCGAGCGCATGTGACCCGCCGTGCCGCCAATCGTTGATCTTGATGAGACCGCGTGGAGCGCTGCGCCGCCGGTGCCTCATCCGCTTCGGCGCGCATGTTGCCACACGGCCTGTCGTCGCTTTTACATTTCACCACTACCTTCTGACATTTTCCTTTCGCGCGCGGATCGATGCGCCGGCGCTTGCCATCGGCAGGAGCCTCCGCCATCGGCCTGTCGCGTCCAAACCTCGATAGTAGATGTCTCGACTCGCACATATTCTCCCTCCGCTCATCGTCGCGTGCTCGATGATCGGAGCGATGCTCTGGACTGCCCGCCGCACCAGCCGTGCAGGAATCGCCGAAGCCAACGACCTCGGCCTCGAAACGTCCGAGGTCGAACGCGAGATCCTCAGCAGCCTCACGCACAGCGTGCGTCGCGGACGGTGCCTGCGCTCCCGCTTGCCCCTCCCCGATGGACACCCGGCGTCAATGCGCCCGTGGCGTCTGCTGCAGCGCGCCGGCGCCAAGCACCCGCAACTCCCCTCGGGCTGGCGCGTCGATGGCCTTCCCACGCCGCTCCCGCCGGTGCTTCGCACCGCGTTCGTCGCCGTGACGGAGGAATGGAAGGAGCGACTCTTCGAGGCCGAGGGCACGGCGACCGACGTCTGCGCCTATTGGGACGGCTTCCACGGCGCGAGGGAGGCACGCGCGGTGCGCGATCATCTCGATCGCATCGTCGCGGCGCTCAGCGAGCACGCGGCATCGCGCACTGCGTGACGTGCGCTGCGGGCGGCCGACGCGCCGCTCGCGGTGGGTGGTGAACCGATGATCTGGACGAGCTCGCAACGGCTCGAGTGTGCGCCGTTGCGGGAGCGCGGCGGAGCTGTATGTTCACGATGCGACGTCGACGCGCGACTCTTCTCGATCGGGAATAATCGGCGATCACAATAGCGACCCCGTCGTCACATCGACCGGTCGAGTCGCGATGGACCGCGTGCATCGCGAATGCGGAGCCCCTACCCCATGACCTCCCGCCGCGAATTCGTCCAGCGCGCTGCACTCTCCACGCTCGGCCTCGCGCTTCCCATTCCCGACGGCGTGGGCGTCGCACACGCAGCTCCAACATCATCTCCGCGCACCACCTTCGCCGACCTGCGTCGCCCGCCCGACCTGGTTCTCGCGCAGACCGCATCCGCCGCAGAATCGGTGCGACATGAGTCGACCGGCCGCTGGACGAGCGACAGCGGCATCGTCGTCACCACCGCCGAGCGCGGTGACGCATTGCACGTCGCACTCGCGTCTCCTGCCACACCCATTCAACGTCTCTACCTGCGTTGGCGCGCGCCGCTGGACGACGTGCAGCGCATCCTCGGCGACGCGTGGGAGCGCGCGTACGGCGATCTCGAGTGGCGCGCGTGGGTCCCCGACCGCGTGATGCCATGGTACGTCGCGACGAACGACGGCACGCGCACGCACGCCTACGGCGTCCGCACCGGCGCGCGTGCGTTCTGCTACTGGCAGGTCGATCCGCACGGCGTGAGTCTCTGCGCCGACGTGCGGAGCGGGAGCGCAGGCGTCGAGCTGGGGAGTCGCACGCTCGATGTCTGCGATGTGATCTGTCGCGAAGGCCGGGAGGGCGAATCCGCGTTCGCCGCGCTGCACGCATTCTGCCGACAGATGTGTCCGACCCCGCGACTCCCGTCGCACGCGGTGTACGGGAGCAACGACTGGTACTGGGCGTACGGAGACAACAGCGCCGAGTCGGTGCGCACGGATGCGCACCACATCGTGGAGCTCTCACCCACCGGCGACAACCGGCCGTTCGTCGTGATCGACGATGGATGGGAGCCGGGACGCGGCAAGGAGACGACGGGCGCGGGCACCTGGGATCGCGGCAACGAGAAGTTCCCCGACATGCACGCGCTCGCGGCCGACGTCACGCGCATCGGCGCGCGCCCCGGCATCTGGATTCGCCCGCTGCAAGCGCCGGCCGATGCACCCGATGGCTGGCGTCTCGCGCGCGACCACGATGTGCTCGACCCTACCGTGCCTGAGGTGCGACAGAAGGTCGCGGGCGACATCGCGCGACTTCGCGCGTGGGGCTTCGAGCTGATCAAGCACGACTACACCACCTTCGACATCTTCGGCCGCTGGGGATTTCAGATGGGCACCGCCCTCACGCGCGGCGAGTGGCGCTTCGCGTCCGGCCCCACGCGCACGACGGCCGAGGTGATCGACGAGCTGTACGCCACCATTCGGGAGGCCGCGGGCGACGCGCTCGTCCTCGGCTGCAACACCGTCGCGCATCTCTCCGCGGGCCGCTTCGAGATGTGCCGGATTGGCGACGACACGAGCGGCACGGAGTGGGCGCGCACGCGGAAGATGGGCGTCAACTCGCTCGCCTTTCGCGGCGCACAGCACGGTGCGTTCTACGCGGCGGACGCGGACTGCTGCGGTGTCACGACGCACGTGCCGTGGACGCTCAACCGGCAATGGCTCGACCTCCTGGCGCAGAGCGGGACGACGCTGTTCGTGTCGCTCGCACCCGATGCGCTGGGCGCGGCGCAGCGGCGCGATCTGCGCGCGGCGCTCGCGCTCGCGGCACGCCAGCAACCGCTTGCCGAGCCGCTCGACTGGCAGCACACGGTGAATCCCACGCGGTGGCGGCTCACGGGCGAGGAGCGGCACTTCGAGTGGGTGAGCGCGGACGGCGTCGGTCTCCCCGATTCGTGATGCGCGCCTCGCGCGGTGCGGGCACGATGCACCGACGCGCTCGTGTTCGTCCCCGTTTCACCCTTGCGCCCCCTGCCCCGCCGCCCGATCGTATACTGTATCCACACGCTGTCGGCCGTAGCACACTCTCCCGCGCGCCCATCCGACCATGCGCACTCTCCGCCACCTCCCCGCCGCCCTCGCGCTCGCTGCGCTCGCCGCATTCGTCGCACGCCCCACCACGCTGGCTGCACAGCGACAGCCCGGCCACCCGATCGGCAAAGTCTCGGTGATCGGCAACCTCATCCACCTCGAGCTCGACAGCGGCGCCATCGCACCCGCGCGGCTCTTCGACCTCGATCACCGCACGCTCCGCTTCACGCCCGACCACTCGGGCTACCGCATCGAGAACACCGCGCTGCAGTGGGACAATGACTTCGGTCCCCAGATCTCGACCAACGCCGTCGCGCTCACGCACTTCACCTTCCCATTCTCCGGCAAGCAGTGGGATTCGCTCAACGTCGCCACGGGCGCGATCACCTTCGGCACCGTAGAGCGAAACGGGACGCGCGGCATCGTCGGCGGGCCGCCGGTCGGCAACAACACCGGCGCCGGACTCTCGCCGCGCGCGGGCTTCCTCATGGAGCGCTACCCCACGCTCCAGACCGTAGGGCGCACCTTCATCAACATGATCCCCGGCATCGCCGCCTTCGTCAAACCGAATCTGCGCGGCGAGCGCTACGTGAAGGAGCTCCCCGACCGCGTCGTCGTCACGTGGACGCTCACCGAGCCGTACGGCACCATCCAGTCGTTCACGTGGACGCCGACGGTCAACCGCATCCAGGCCGTGCTGCACAAGGACGGCGTCATCGAGCTCTCCTACAACGATGTCTCGGCGCGCGATGCCGTGGTCGGCGTCTTCCCGCTCGTCACCGCCGGCGTGAAGAAGACGCTCGCCACGATCCCCGATGCGGAGTACGCCGCGGCCGCACCCAACGTCGATGTCACGCGCGTCAGGCTGTCCGAGATCGACGGACTCTTTCTCGAGGCGACCATCGAGACGCGCGGCGCGGTGCTGCCCGAGGGTGATCCCGGCATCGATGGCGTGACGTATCGCATTGCCTTCGACACGAAGAAGCCGTCGAACGATCTCGCGACGTCGCCCGTCGTGTGGACGATCCGCGGCGTCGCCGGCCGGCGCTTCGGCAACGGTCGCGGATTCCCGCCGCGCTACATCGCCTCGGGCGACGGCGTCGAGCCTACCGTCACCGTTTCCGGCAACGCGATCTCGGTGCGCGGCATTCTCCCCATGGAGCTCGCCGGCGCGACGCGCGTCTTCGTTTCGGCCGATGTCGCGAGCGGCACGCCGTCATCGGTCGTCGATCAGGTGACGCCGCAGTCCGTGTCGCTCAAGGACATTCACTCGCCCGAGCTCGATCTCTCCTCGACCACGAAGAAGGCCGGTCCCTTCTCCGTCGCCTACGAGGGCTTCCACTGGCCGAGCATCCCGCGCTCGCAGGATGTCGCGTGCTCCGTCATCACCGCGCTCGGCGATCACTTCGACTTCATGGCGACGTACTCCGACTTCCGCGTCGACAACCCCGAGGGCGGCACGCCGAGCAATGGGCCGCGCGGCGGCAACGTGACGGGGATCGGCACGCGCACGAACGGACTCGAGAACTACTGCAGCCAGGGCGAGCTCCAGTGGATGTACGTCGAGCCCGTGTCGACGTCGGCGGTGCAGATCGATGAGCGCTCCCCCGATGGCCGCATGACGAACTACGACTACGCGATGTCGCAGATCGGCCACGAGCTGGGCCACCGCTGGGCCGCGGACGCGAGCGCCATCGTGAACGGCGACACGATCCAGCTCGGCCCCGTTCACTGGGCAACCGGCGTGCACCTCCCCGCCGCCTTCCCGTACAACCGCTCGTATGAGGCGGACGCGATGGGTGGGAGCACGTGGAAGGACAACGGCGACGGCACCTACACGCAGCTCGATCGCGATTACTACTCGCCCGCCAAGGGCTACTCGTGGCTCGGCCTCTACCTCATGGGATTCGCGAAGCCGGAAGAGGTGCCGCCGTTCTTCATTCTGCGCAACCTGCACCGCACGGGGCGCACCGATGCCGACGGACATCCCATCTACACGGGCGACAAGACCGTCATCACGATCCAGGATGTGATCGCGGCGATGGGCCCGCGCGAGCCCGACTTCGCGCACTCGCAGAAGAAGTTCAACACGGCGTTCGTCGTGATGACGCTCCCCGGCCAGCAGCCGACGGAGAAGCTCATCTCGGCGGCGAACAACATCGCCGAGCACTGGATCGCGTACTGGTCGAAGACGACGGGGGGAAGGTCGGAGATGACGGTGAAGGCGAGGTAGCTGTGAGCTGTGAGCTGTGGGTGCGGGCGGGACCCCGCACCCACACTCCCGGCCGCCCCTCCTCACAATGCCCGCACATAGCCGCGGCG
>DASSNR010000292.1:0-6010 GCA_035687925.1 Gemmatimonadaceae bacterium
GGCCGCCCTGCTGCTCGCCGCCTGCTCCAAGTCCGGCAACTCGACAGCGTCGGCGAGCAGCGCTGCGGACGCGAGCGAAGCGCCGCAGTCGTCGCAGGCGAAGGCGTCCGGCGACGTGAGCGCATTCACCGTCCCCAAAGGGTTCGCGGTGCGCGCGTTCGCGACCGATCTGCAGGGGCCGCGCATGATGGCGTTCGGACCCGACAAGGCGCTCTACGTCTCCGAGCCGCGCGCAGGAAAGGTGATGCGCCTCGTCGACACGAACGGTGATGGACAGGCCGACACCACCACCACGGCGCTCAACGGGCTCAATCGCCCGCACGGTCTCGCATGGCGCGGCGATACTCTCTGGGTCGCGAACACCGACGCGGTGATCATGGCGTGGAGCTCCAAGCACGACGGCAACCTCGACAGCATCCGCACGGTGGTGGGCGGTCTTCCCGCGGGTGGCCGGCACTGGACGAAGACGATTCACTTCCCGCCGGCGAAGAGCGGCGACGTCACGCACTTTTTTCTCGCCACCGGCTCCTCGTGCAACGTGTGCGAGGAGACCGACCCGCTTCGCGCGACGATCTCACGCTGGACAATCGATGGGAAGCCGGCGGGCGCGAGCAACCTCATGAACCCCACCGCCGCGAAGAAGCTCGTGCACAACGGCGGCAAGTACGGCGAAGCGGTGTGGGCCTACGGTCTCCGCAACTCCGTCGACTTCGGCTGGGAGCCGAGCACGGGCGCGATGTGGGCGACGCACAATGGAGGCGATCAGCTCGGCGAGTCGAACAGTGCGATCACCGACTCCGTGCCGCCCGAGGAAGTCGTGAACATCATCCGCGAGGGCGGCTTCTATGGTTGGCCGTACTGCTACGACGGCGGGAAGGTGAACCCGATCCAGCCGACCGCGACGCCGGCGATCTGCAAACAGCAGATCGCGCCTGCACTCACCGATACCGCGCACTCGGCGCCACTCGGCCTCGTGTTCTACACGGGGACGCAGTTCCCCGCCGAGTACCGCGGCAACGAGTTCATCGCCGAGCATGGGTCGTGGAACCGCTCGCAGCCTGTGGGCTATCGCGTGATTCGCGTGATCGTGAAGAACGGCAAGCCCGAACGACTCGAGGCGTTCATGACGGGGTGGCGCGAGGCAAAGGGGCGGCCGATGGGGCTGGTCGTCGGGCCGGATGGGACGCTGTTCATCTCGGACGATGCGGGAGGGCGCATCTACTCGGTGCGGTGGAACGGGAGCTCGGCGGCAGACAACTGAGCGGGATCGCCGATGCACCGCGGCTAACGACAACTCCACGTAGGCTATGGCGGCGCGTCGGCTTCGGAGCCGACGTGCCGCTTGCTGTTCGGAGTGTGCGGACGCTACCTTCGCGCATCCCGCGCAGGTCGTTCGGCTTACCCCTCCCCTCCCGGTACTGGCCCATGCTCGACATCCAGCACCTCACCAAATCCTACGGCGACACAACCGCAGTCGACGATCTCTCATTCATCGTCCAGCCCGGCGAAGTGCTCGGCCTCGTCGGACCCAACGGCGCGGGAAAGACGACGACGCTCCGCAGCATCGCCGGGATCATCCGGCCGACGAGCGGGACGATTCGCATCGCGGGGCACGACATCGTGACGGAGCCCGTGGAGGCCAAGCGGGCGTTCGCGTTCATCCCCGATGAGCCGCACCTCTTCGATCATCTCACCGTCGAGGAGCATCTGCGATTCGTCGCGCGGCTCTACGGCGTCGCCGACGCGCGCGAGCGGATTCCGGCGCTGCTCGACGAGATGGAGTTGACGGAGCGCCGCGCGGCGCTCCCCGCTGCGCTCTCGCGCGGGATGAAGCAGAAGCTCGGCATCGCGTGCGGGCTGTTGCACGACCCGAAGCTGTTCATCCTCGATGAGCCGCTCACGGGGCTCGATCCTGCGGCCATTCGCCGAATGAAGGAGACGATCCTCTCGCGGGCACGCGCCGGTACCGCCGTCATTCTGAGCTCACACCTGCTGCAGCTCGTCGAGGAGCTGTGCTCACGCGTACTCGTCATCCATCGCGGACGCGCGGTGGCCATCGGCACAGTCGCCGAGATCGCGGCGAGCCGGCCGGAGCTGGCGGGGCGCGGCCTCGAGGATGCGTTCCTCGCGCTCACCGAGGTCGCGCGCACATGAGCGCCGCCGCGCTCGGCTTTCTCCTCGGCCGGAGCTTCCGGAACCGCGTCGTCTCGGCGATGTCGCGCCTGCGCTCGCCGCGTTACGCGATCGGCGCGGTCGTGGGGATTGGCTACTTCGTCCTCGTGTTCGGTCCCTCGATGAACCGGCATCGTGTGCGCCCGACACTCGCGCCGTCGAACCCGTTGGTGACGCTCGCGCCGCTTGCGCTGGCGGCGCTCGTCGCGTGGTGGTGGTTCCGCGGCGGATTCCAGAGCGTGCTGGCGTTCACGCCCGCGGAGGTGGAGTTCCTCTTCTCCGCACCGCTCACCCGCCGCGCGCTCGTCCTCTACAAGCTGCTTCGCACGCAGCTCGGGCTCGTGTTCACGGCGGCGTTCATCCTCATCGTTCTGCCGGTGACGCTCCCGCTCGCGTGGCCGCTGGCGCTCGTGTCGATCGTGCTCGCGCTGACCGTGCTGCACTGGCATCAGCTCGGATCATCGCTCGTGCGCGCGGATCTCGCCGAGCATGCGACGTCGGCCGCGCGGCGCAGCACGCTGCCGACGGTCATCTTCATCGTCGCGCTTGCGGCGCTACTCTCCGGCCTCGTGCCCGAGCTCCCGGCCATTCGCGCATCGGCCGACGTGCACGAGATGCTGGCGCACATCGGTGTCGCGTTGCAGCGACCGGGACCCGCTATCGTCCTCTACCCGTTCCACCTGCTCCTCGCACCGATCACCGCGCCGAACATCGCGGCGTGGCTGCGCGGGCTTCCCGCCGTGCTCGTACTGCTCGCGCTGCACGGCGTCTGGGTGATCCGCAGCGACGCGGCGTTCGAGGAGGCCGCCGCCGAAGCGGGACGCAAGCGCGCCGAACGGTTAGCGAACCGGCGGAAGGGGCTCACCGTCCAGCGCGCCGAGTCGAAGCCGGCCTCGCGCGCGTGGTTCGACCTCGCTCCGACGGGACGACCGGGCGTCGCGATCGTATGGAAGAACGTGCTCGTGTTCATGCGCGAGTTCCGCCCGGCATTCCTCGCGCTCGCGGTACTCGCGATCGCCGTCGTCTACGTTCTCGTGCTCGTCAGTACACACTCGGTGCGATCTGGTGCGATCATGGCAGCCGGTGTGCTCGCCGGGCTGATCGTGATATCGACGATCATGAGTCCCATCGGCCTGCGCAACGATCTGCGCGGCGACCTGCGACGGATGGAGCTGCTGCGGACGTATCCGCTCCGCGGGCGCGAGCTGGTGGCGAGCGAGATTCTCGGCGCGACGGCATCGCTCGCGCTCATGCAGGCCGGTCTCCTCGTCCTCGCCATCGCGAGCGCGATCCTCGGCGGACTCGGCCACGAGCATCCCACGCTCCTCGTGCTGGCGGCAGTCGCCGGGCTCCCCTTCGCCGTCACCGCCACGGCGGCCCAGTACACGGTCCAGAACGCGATCGCGCTCTTCTTCCCCGCCTGGGTGAGCGACACGGTGCCCGCCGGCATCGATGGCATGGGACAGCGCATCGTGATGATGCTCGGCTCTATCGTGCTACTGGTGCTCATCGCACTGCCGGCCGGCATCGTCGGCGCCCTCGCATTCCTGGCCGCGGATCTGATCTCGGGAGGAACCGCGGGTGCCGTCGCGGGCGCGGTGGTCGCGGCGGTGGGCGTATGGGGCGAGTTGGCGGGAGCGATCGTGTGGCTGGGCCGCGTGTACGATCGGCTCGATCCAGTGGAGGCAGGGATCGTGACGTGATACCGCGGCCATCCACGCAAATCCGCGGTTCCCTCTTGTAGTTGATCCGCGGCCCTCCGCGGTCCCACCCGTGGCCACCAACGAAACGGGGGCCGCCGAGTGGCAGCCCCCGATCTGCGGCTCGATCCGCGGTCCTACCCGGCGACGGCGGTCGGCAGTGCTCCGAACCTTCGCTGTCGCGAGTGAAAGTCTGCGACCGCTGCCTCCAGATCCGCGGCCCCGAAATCGGGCCACATGCGGTCGGAGAAATAGAGCTCGGCGTACGCGCTCTCCCAGAGGAGAAAATCACTCAACCGCTGCTCGCCGCCGGTCCGGATCACCAGATCCACATCGGCTGCGCTGTCGCTCGAGCCGTATTCCTCGGAGAGGAGCTGCGTGAACGTCTCGCGCGAGAGGTCGTCGATGTCGCGGGCGCGCTCCGCGGCGCGGAGGATCGCGTCGCGCGCGGAGTAGTCGATGGCCAGACGGAGCGTGAGCGTGCGGCCGTGCGCGGTGGCGGCCTCCGCGGCGTCGATCTCGGTGCGGAGGCGCATCGAGAGGCGGTCGCGCCGGCCGATGACGACGAGTCGCACGCCGTTGTCGATCAGCCTGTCGACTTCCGCGCGGAGGTGGTACTTAAAGAGGCGCATGAGCGCGCCGACTTCGCGCGGTGGACGGCGCCAGTTGTCTGACGAGAACGTGTAGAGGGTGAGGGTGGCGATGCCGAGCGAGGGGGCCGCTTGGACGATGCGGCGGACCGCCTCGACGCCCTGCGCGTGACCGGCGGCGCGGGGCATGCCCCGCGCGCAGGCCCATCGGCCGTTGCCGTCCATGATGATCGCCACGTGGAGCCCGACAGCGGGCGGGCGCGTCAAAGCACTTGCGTCCATAAAGTCTGCAGCGAAAAAAAAGATGAGGGTGAAGTCAACGATCGAGTGTGTCGCGTGTCGCGTGAATGAGCGCTTCCATGTGATCCAGATACCGCTGCAGCGCGCGCCGGCCGGCCGGTGCGAGCCGGTACTCGGTCTTGGGACGACGCCCCTCGAACGACTTGGTCACCGTCACGTAGCGCGCTTCCTCGAGCTTGCGCGCGTGCACGCTCAGGTTCCCGTCGGTCGTCTGCATGAGCGCCTTGAGCTCGTTGAACGCCAGCGATTCGTTGGCGGCCAGCGCGCTCACGATGCCGAGCCGAGTGCGGTTGTGGATGATGGAATCGAGCGCAAGCGATTCCGTGGATGCATCGCGGCCGCGCACGCCTCTGAGCGCGCCCGGCGCCGCGTCGGAGCCATCCGGACGCTTGCGCGGCAAGGCTCCCAGTCTAGCCACCGTACCTCCTGGCAATGAGAATCCCGAACGTGATGTGCAACAGACCGAATCCGGCGATGAGCAGCGCGTCTCCCCATGCCGCCGGCGCGAACAGCGCGACCGTGCCGAGAAGCATGAAGCACGCCCCCATCGCGGGTACGGGGCGCACCGAGAATGCACCGCCCGCCATGACCGCCGTCCCATAGAGGAGGAGCCACGTCCCGGGGAGCGCACTGAGTAGTCCCGCGCGCAGCAGCATCACCGTCAACACGGCGCCGACGAACGCGGGCGGCGAGAAGCTCAGCACGAATTTGCGCAGCGGACCCGATCGGAGCCCCTGCTGCGCCGCACGCGCCTTGAGCCCCGTCGTCACGCCGCCGATGGAGATCGACAGGAGCGCTTCTACGAGCCAGATGGCGAGCCATCGCCCAGCCGGCTGTCGAGCCGCGATGACGCCGGCCACGATCGCAGTCATCCCGACGGCGACCTGTCCCCACCCGGAGATTGCCGTGAACGCCGACGCATTCTCCATCGTCCTGCGGATGAAGCGCAGATCGTCCATGGCCCGCACATGGAGTGCAGGCGGCTCGGCCGGTTTCTGCGGAAACAGCCGGATGGTGGTCATGCCGGTAGCCTAGTGGAGTCGTGGGGTAGTGTCAAGTACTTTGCGAAACAAAGCGCTGCATGCGGAAGCGGCACGTCCATTCGCGATCGTCGCGCAAGGGGCAGTTCCGCTTCCCGCACAGCGCATCCCGCATCCCGCATAAAGCATCCCGCACCCCCCCGGCCCACCCCTTGCCTGCAACCTTCCCTTGCGCCGGTCCGGGCACGACTTTTCGCTGGCTGCATAG
>DASSNR010000300.1:0-11749 GCA_035687925.1 Gemmatimonadaceae bacterium
CGGCAACTGCTCGCCACCGAGCAGTCCGTGAGCGCGATCCAATCCGAGCGGCTGCCATCACTCGCGGCGTTCGGGAACGGGGGATTCCTCGGCGGCGATATGGACCACATGCTCCGCACGTACACGTGGGGACTCCAGGTCTCGGTCCCGATCTTCGACGGACTGCGTCGATCGGGGCGCGTGCAGGAACAGGAGGCGCGCGCAAAGGAGATCGAGGAGCAGCGCCACGATCTGCGCGAGCAGATCGCGACCCAGGTGCGCGGCGCATTGCTCGACATGAACTCCGCGCGGCAGCAGCTCGATGCGGCACGTGAGCGGCTCCGGCTCGCCGAGCAGGAGGTCGCGCAGGCGCAGGAGCGCTTCCGCGCGGGCGTGGCGGGTAACGCGGATGTGATCACCGCATCGCTCGACCTGAACGGCTCGCGCAATCAGGTGATCGATGCGCTCACCGCGTATCAATCGGCGCGCGTCTCGTTGGCGCAGGCGCAGGGCGCCGTGACGACTCTACCCTGACGAGTGCATTGGGCATGGCCCTCGCAAGTCTTTCATAGCTGGATTGGCGGTACTTTCGAATTCCTGAGGAACGAACGATGGCAACGGTGTTAGATCGAGAGACGGAGCAACAGAGGCGCGACGAGCAGGCGGAGGAGCCACGCACGCCCAAGCGCTCCCGCAAGTTTCTTCTGCCCATCGTCGCGATCGTCGCACTGATCGCGATCGTGTGGGGCGTGCGCGAGTGGAGCTACGCGCGCAGTCATGAGAGCACGGACGATGCGCAGGTGGACGGACACGTCATTCCCGTGCTCGCGAAGGTGGGCGGCTACGTGCAGGCCGTGCACGTCGTCGAGAATCAGCATGTGAAGGACGGACAGACGCTGGTGCAGCTCGACAGCGCGGAGCTGCACGTGCATCTGGAGCAGGCGCTCGCGGATCTGGCGGCGGCGCGTGCGGCGGCCGGTGGGCAGGGTCTCACCGGTCAGGCGCAGTCGCAGGTGCAGTCGGCGACGAGCCAGCGCGCCGCTCTGCAGGCGCAGATCGACGCCGCGCGTGCGCAGGCGGATAACGCGCAGGCGAATCTCGTGCGCATGAAGCAGCTCGCCGCGCAGCACATCGTCTCGCAGCAGCAGCTCGACGCCGCGCAGACGGCGGCGGATGCGGCGCAGGCGAACCTCGAGGCCGCGCAGCGTCAGGCCGCGGCGGCCGGTGCATCGGTGAACACCGCGCAGGCCGGCGTGCGTCTGGCCGAAGCCAAGCTCGAGGCCGCGCAGGCCGCGGTGGACAACGCGCAGCTGCAGCTCTCGTACACGACGATCATTGCGCCGGAGAGCGGGCAGGTCTCCAAGAAGAACGTGGAGGTCGGGCAGCTCGTGCAGCCCGGCCAGCCGCTCATGGCGATCGTCGCCGACACCGGCGTGTGGGTGACGGCGAACATGAAGGAGACGCAGATGGCCGACATCCACGTCGGTGAGTCCGTCGAGTTCAGCGTCGATGCGTACAACGGCGCCGTCGCCGAGGGCACGGTGGAGAGCATCAGCCCGGCCACCGGTGCGCGCTTCGCGCTGCTGCCGCCCGACAACGCCACCGGCAACTTCACCAAGGTCGTCCAGCGCATCCCGGTGCGCATCCGCGTCACGAAGGGCCTCGGCACCGATCGCCCGCTGCGACCGGGGATGTCGGTGACGGTGCATGTGAAGACGAAGTGAGCTGTGAGCTGTGAGCTGTGAGCTTTGGGTTGTGAGCTTGGCTGTGAGCACGGAGATCGAGAACGCCTCTGGCTCATAACCCCCTCACAGCCCAAAGCTCACAGCTCACAGCTCAGAACCCCCTCTCCCCCGTCCCATGAGCGCCACCATCGAACGCGATTGGGCGAACTTCGCCTCGCGGTCCGTCGCTGACGATCCGTACGCGCACAAGTATCTCATTGCCGCCGCGGTGACGCTGGCGTCGATGCTCGAGCTCGTCGATACGTCGATCGTCAACGTCGCCATCCCCCACATGATGGGGAACCTCGGCGCGACGCTCGACGAGATCGCGTGGGTGTCGACGGGCTACATCATCGCCAACGTCATCGTCATCCCGATGTCGGGGTGGCTCTCCGCGTACTTCGGGCGGCGGCGCTACTTCGCGGGCTCGATCCTGCTCTTCGTCGCCGCGTCGTTCTTCTGCGGCGCGTCGACGTCGCTCGGCGAGCTCGTGCTGTGGCGTGTCATCCAGGGGATCGGCGGCGGCGCGCTGCTGTCGACGTCGCAGGCCATCCTCTATGAGTCGTTCCCGCCCGAGGAAGCGGGGACGGCGATGGCCATCTTCGGCATGGGCGTGATGGTGGGACCGACCATCGGCCCCACGCTCGGCGGCTGGATCGTCGACAACTACAGCTGGCGCTGGATCTTTTACATCAACGTCCCGCTCGGCATTCTCGCGGCGATCATGACCATCGCGTACGTGCGAAACGCCGCGCACCAGGAGCGCGCGAAGCGCATCGATATTCTCGGTATCGTGCTGCTCACGCTGTGCGTCGGCTCGCTACAGTGGATGCTCGAGCGCGGCGAGCGCTACGACTGGTTCGACTCGCGCTTCGTGACCACGCTCGCCGTCGTCTCCGCGGTGTCGGGTGTGCTGCTCATCTGGCATGAGCTCACGGTCGATGAGCCCGTGATCGATTTCCGCGTCCTCAAGAGCCGGCAGCTCACCGCTGGGGTGAGCTTCGCGGCCGCACTGGGACTCGCGCTCTACGGCTCGATCTTCGTCCTACCCGTGTTCCTGCAGAGCCTGCACGGCTTCTCGGCGTGGCAGACCGGACTGGTGATCCTCCCCGGTGCACTCGCGTCCGCCGCGACGATGGCCGTCGTCGGCCGCAATGCACGCAGGCTCGATGCACGTTTGACGGTGGTCGTTGGCTCGCTCCTCTTCCTGCTCTCGATGTGGCAGCTCTCGAGCCTCACGATCGCGAGCGGTTCGGGCGACATGTTCTGGCCGCTCATCTGGCGCGGCGTCGGGCTGGGCCTGATCTTCGTTCCGCTCACGAACGCCGCGATGGCCGATCTCGCCGTGCGCGACCTCGCGCAGGGCACGGGGATGTTCAATCTCTTCCGTCAGCTCGGCGGCTCGCTCGGCATCGCGATCATGGCCACGCTCCTCACGCGCTTCACGCATGTGAAGCAGGCGCTGCTCGCCGAGCACGTGACGGCGTATGACCCCACGGTGCTCGCGCGACTGCACGCCATCACGCAGGGCCTCATCGGCCGCGGCATCGATGCACTCACCGCGCAGCAGCAGGCGCTCGCCGTCCTCGAGCACCAGCTGATGGCCCAGGCCAGCGTCCTCGCCTTCTCCCGCATCTACCTCCTGAGCGGGATCATTCTGGTCGCGGGGCTCCCCCTCCTATTACTGTTCAAGACCGGCCGCGCGCGAGGAAGCGTGGGGCCGATGCATTAGATTCAGTGAGTCAGTGAGTCAGTGAGTCAGTGGGTCAGTGAGTCAGAAGCGGCTCGGAGGGCGAGGCGGTTTCGCCCTGCAGGCTTTGTCTGACACACTGACCCACTGACTCACTGACTCACTAGCTCCCTCCTTCTCCGCCATCCCCATGTCCCCTCTCTCCTCCCGCCCCTCCGCCCTCGCCCTGATGCACGAGTACACAGCGAGCGATTCGCTTCGAAAGCACATGCTCGCGGTCGAGGCGGCGATGCGCGCGTATGCGGGGCGGTTCGGAGAGGATCCAGAGCGGTGGGGGCTGGCCGGGCTCATGCATGACTTCGACTACGAGCGGTTCCCCAACGCCGCGCACTCGCCCACCGAGGAGCATCCATCGGAAGGGGTACGCGTGCTGCGCGCGCAGGGGTATCCCGAGGATGTCCTGCAGGCGATCCTCGGCCACGCGACCTACACGGGTGTGGCGCGCGAGACGCGCATGGCGAAGGCGTTGTTCGCCGTCGATGAGCTGACCGGGCTCATCACGGCGACGGCGCTCGTGAAGCCATCGAAGAGCGTGCACGAGGTCGAGGCGAAGTCGGTGCGCAAGAAGATGAAGGACAAGGCGTTCGCGCGCGGCGTGAGTCGCGAGGACGTCGTGCAGGGCGCACAGGAGTTGGGCGTCGACCTCGACGAGCACATCCAGTTCGTGATCGACGCGATGCGGCAGTGCGCTCCCGCACTCGGCCTGGATGGCGTCGCGATCGGCGGCTGATGCCGCCACTCAACGTTTCCCTGAGCCGGCGCGTTATGGAAGCGACAGCATCAAGGACCCATGGCCGCCACCACCGCACCGTTACTCGCCCCGCGCATGCCGGAATTCTCGGCTGAGAGCGACGCACGCGCGAGCGAGCGCAAGCTCGTGCTCGCCGCGCAGCGCGGGAGCAACGATGCGTTCGCGTCACTCGTCCGGTTGCACGAGCGCCGCGCCTACGCGGTCGCGCGCGCGATCACGGCGACGCACGAGGACGCGGAGGATGCGGTGCAGGAGGGGTTCCTGCACGCGTATCGCGCGCTCGCGCGGTTCCGGCCGGAGCAGGCGTTCGGTGCATGGTTGTACCGGATCGTGGCCAATGCGGCGCTCGACATCGGCCGTCGGCGCAAGGTGCGCGACACGGACACGCTGCCCGACACGGTGGCGCTCCCGTTCCGCGATCCGGCGGAGTCGGACGAGCTCCGGCGGCGACTGGGCGAAGGACTTGCGGAGTTGACCGAGCGGCAACGCTCGGTGCTGGTGTTGCACGACGTCGAGGGATTCACGCATGGCGAGATCGGACAGATGTTGGGCATGCCCGAGGGGACGGCCCGCTCCGATCTCCACCACGCCCGTGCGGCGCTGCGCCGCGCGTTGAGCGATCTATGGAGTGAACGATGAGCCCGGAATCACGGATCGGCCCCAATGGCCGGGAAGACGACCTGACGCGTGCGCTGCGACAGGTGTACGCCGCGCCCGCAGACCCGAGCTACTGGGAATCGCTCGAGGCCAGGATCATGGCGCGCGTTCGTGGCGAGTCGGACGGATGGTGGATGCCGCTCAGCGGGTGGGGACCGGTCGGCCTGATCGCCGCCGGCCTCGCGCTCGTCGTGGCGGGGCTCACCGTCACGCATGCGCGCGAGGAGGAGGCCCGCATGGCCTACGAGATGGTCATCGAGACGCCGCGCTCCTTGCCGCAGCAGTTGGCAACGGTATCGGAAGGCGCGTCGGCGCGTGAGATGACGCTGCACTTCGTCATCGCCCCGTAACGAGAGGACCGATGCAACGCTCCAAGAGTCTCGCGATGATGTTCCTGCTGGGCACGCTCGTGGTCGGGGGCGCGCTCGGCTTCAGCGCGGGTCGGATGTTCATTCACGACCCCCGGTGCGCGCCGCCCAACGATTCCACGATTGGGAGCTGGCGCGATCGATTCGCCGCGGATCTGCGGCTCACGCCGGCGCAACGGGTTGCGGTCGACAGCATTCTCGACCGGCGCCACCACGATTTCGCGGCCATCCAGGCAACGGTCCGCCCGCGGATGGACTCTGTACGTCAGAAGGCACGGTCGGACATCGGGAAGTTGCTCACCCCCGATCAGCAGCAGCGATTCCAACAGCTCATCCGCGAAGCGAACGCCCACCAGGCACGCGAGGAGACGACGAAGAAATGAAGGTGTTGTGCATGATGCTCGCGCTGCCGGTGGCGCTGGCAGCCCAGACGCCGGCAGATACGACGGCGCACCCGATCTCGCTCGCCGATGCCGTCGCGCTGGCGCAGCGCAACTCGCCGTCGACCGTGCAGTCGCGCGGCCAGATGCGCAACGCCGACGCCTCGGTGAAGGGCGCGTACGCGGCATTCATCCCGAGCCTGAACGTGAGCCTGAGCCGGTCGTACCAGTCGAACTCGGGCTCGGGCCGCATCGAGAACGGTCAGATCGTCGGCACGCCCAGCAACTGGAATTCGGGAATGGGGCTCGGCGCGAGCGTCACCCTCTTCGATGGTGGGAAGCGGCTCTTCGATATCAGGACCGCCAAGGCCAACGTCGGCGCGGCGTCAGCCAACGACGTGTCGCAGCGCTTCGATGTCGCATTGAACGTCAAGCAGGCGTACTTCAATGCGCTGGCGGCGCGCGAGTCCGAGGCGGCCGCCGACGCGCAGCTGAAGGAAGCGCAGCAGCAGCTCAGCGTGTCCATCGCGCAGGTCACCAAGCGCGTGGCGACCAAGTCGGATTCGCTGCGCTCGGTGATCGCCGTCGGTAACGCGAAGCTCGCGCTCCTCACCGCGCAGAACAATCTGCGCTCGGCCAATGCGCAGCTCACGCGGCTCGTGGCGACACCGTACACGGTGACGCCGGGCGAGGCGGATACGCTCGAGCTCGGCGCGCTCGCGGTCGACAGCACGCAGCTCCTCCAGCTCGCATTCCAGGGCCCCGGCGTGAAGGCGGCACAGGCCAGCCTGGTCGCCGCGCACGCCAGCTCGCGCTCGGCGCGCACGCCGTATCTGCCGTCGCTCAGCGTGAGCTTCCAGCGCAACGGCAACGGCCCGGACATGCAATACGGGCTCGGCGCGCCGTTCCGCTACAACACGAGCTGGAGCTTCGGACTGTCGTATCCGCTGTTCAATCAGCTGCAGCGCGAACAGTCCGTGGTGCGTGCCGACGTGACGGAGAACAACGCCGAAGCGACGCTGCGCGACGCGAAACTCGCGGCGGAGCAGCAGCTCACGCAGTACCTCGGCGCGTTGCAGACGGCACAGGAGCGCATCAACATCCAGACGGTGTCCGTCACCGCCGGTGAGGAGGATCTCCGCGTACAGGAGCAGCGGTACGCGGTGGGCGCCTCGACGCTGCTGGACGTGCTCACCTCGCAGACCGCATTGAACCAGGCGCGTGCCGCGCTCATTCAAGCGCGCCTCGACTATCGCGTGGCGAAGGCGCAGATCGAAGCGCTCGTCGGCCGCGATCTCTAACGCCGGCGTGAGCGCACCATGCTCAGGACCACGTGTGCCCCACGCTCGAACAACCCGTGTACCGACGCGCCGCGCGGAGCGGACGTTTTCAGGAGATTGCCAGTGAGAAGAACATTTGCTGGGCTCGCTCTCGTCACCCTCGCCGTGGCGGCGTGCGGCAAGAAGGCTGACACCACCACTGCGGCGGTGCAGACCGCCCCGGTCACCCGGCAGGACATCGTGGTCGATGTGGAGGCCACCGGCGTCATTCAGCCGGTGAACGCGGTGGAAATCCGCTCCAAGGCGTCGGGCGAAATCATCAGGATGCCGATCGAGAACGGCTCGCAGGTGAAGGCGGGCGATCTGCTCGTGCAGGTCGATCCCCGCGACGTGCAGAGCCGCTACGACCAGGCGGTCGCATCGCTCAACTCGGCGCAGGTCAACCTCAAGATCGCCACGGCGCAGAAGGCGCGTCAGGACACGCTCTATCAGCAGGGCGTCATCACTGCACCCGAGCACGAGCAGGCCGAGCAGGCCTACGCCAGCGCGCAGTCGCAGCTTGTGAACGCGAAGGGGAACCTGGAAATCGCCAAGGTCGATCTCGAGGGCGCGACCGTCGTCGCGCCGATCGATGGGACGATCATCGAGAAGGACGTGTCGAAGGGGCAGGTCATCACGTCGTCCACGTCGTCGTTCGGCGGCGGCACGATCCTGTTCAAGATGGCCAACCTCTCGAAGGTGGTCGACAGCACGCTCGTCAACGAGAGCGACATCGGGCACGTGCGCCCCGGGCAGACCGCGACGGTGCACGTGGACGCCTACCCGAACCGCGCGTTCACCGGCCGCGTGCAGAAGATCGCGCCGCAGGCCACCGTGCAGCAGAGCGTGACGATGTTCCCGGTGCTCATCGAGTTGAACAACGAGGATGGCGCGCTCATGCCGGGGATGAACAGCGACGTGTCGGTGCTCGTCGAGCGGCGTGACAACGCGCTCGCGGTGCCGAACGACGCCGTGCGCAGCCCGCGCGATGCGATGCCGGCGGCCCAAGCGCTGGGGCTCGATCCCGAGCAGGTGCGTCAGGCGATGATGTCGCAGTTCGGCGGCTTCGGCGGACAGGGAATGGGACGTGGTGGTCGCGGCCGTCGCGGTCAGGGCGCTGCGAACGGCGCGCAGGGTGCGCGCACCAACGCATCGACGGGCGACGTCGCATCCGGCTTCGAGGTCGCGCAGCAGGGTGGCCAGGCGAGGCAGGGCGGCGCGCAGGGTCAGCAGGGCGCCATGCGCGGCGGACGGCAGGGTGGTATGCCGGACAGCGCGCGCCGCGCGCGGTTCCAGGGGCGGCAGGGTGGCGGGCAGTATGGTGCGGGCATGCGCCAGGGCGGCGATCCGCAAGGCGCCGCCGCGATGTCCGACAGCGAGCCGTCGTCGCCCGTCGGGATCGGGCGGCCGCATCCGGGGCTCGTGTTCGTCGCGCAGGGGCAGACATTCGTCCCGAAGGTCGTCATGCTCGGCGTGGGGAACTACGACGTGACCGAGGTGCTCTCCGGACTCAAGGAGGGCGATCAGGTCGCGCTGATCAGTGCCGCGATGCTGCAGCAGGCGCGGGACCAGATGATGCAGCGGATTCGTGAGCGGTCGGGACTCCCCGGCATGCGGCAGGACACTCAGAAGAAGGATTCGGGCAACAACCAGCGTGGCGGCGGGAACGGTGGCCGGCGCGGAGGACCGTAACGATGCTCATCGGTGAGATCATGCGCGTCGCGCTCAGCGCGCTCCGCGCGAACAAGCTGCGTTCCGTGCTCACGATGCTCGGCATCGTGATCGGTGTGGCAGCAGTGATCGCGATGGTGGCGCTGGGCCGCGGGGCGCAGAACGCCGTGAAGGAGCGTATCGCCTCGCTCGGCACGACGCTGCTCACCGTGCGCCCGGGCCGCGTGTTCCGCGGTGGTGTGGCGTCGAACCAGGATCGTGCGCGGTTGTGGGTCGAGGATTACACGGCGCTCGTCGACAAAGGCACCACGTTCGCCGCCGTCGAGCCGGAGATGACGCGGCAGCTGCAGGTGCAGTACCAGAACCAGAACAGCGCGACGCAGATCATCGGCACGACACCCAACTACCTGGACGTTCGCAAGTACACGCTGCAGTACGGGCGGATGTTCACGCACGCCGAAGATGAAGGGCGCAAGCGCGTCGCCGTCCTCGGCGCGACGGTCGCGAATCAGCTGTCGAACAACGCGCCCGCGTCGCTGCTCAACCAGAGCGTCCGCATCCGCGGGATTCAGTTCCAGGTCATCGGCATCACCGCGCCGAAGGGCGGCGCGTCGTCGTTCAACGACCCGGACGATCAGATCCTCATCCCGCTGCAGACGGCGCAGTTCCGCGTCATGGACACGAAATACCTGAGCTCGATCAGCATCCTCTCGCCCTCGGAAGCGATGATCCCGCAGACCATGACGGAGATCGACAAGATCCTCCGCCGCCAGCACCGCATTCTGCCGGGACAGGACAGCGATGTCGAGATTCGCAACCAGGCCGACTTCCTGAGCACCTTCGCCGAAACGACGCAGGTGTTCGGTCTCCTGCTCGCCGGCATCGCGACCGTGTCGCTGCTCGTCGGCGGCATCGGGATCATGAACATCATGCTCGTCTCCGTCACCGAGCGCACGCGCGAAGTCGGGATCCGCAAGGCGCTGGGCGCGACGCGCAACAACATCCTGCTCCAGTTCCTCATCGAGGCGATCGTGCTGTGCCTGCTGGGCGGCGCGATCGGCGTGGTGGTGGGCGCGGGCGGCGCGTACGTGCTGCGCACCGCGATGCACTGGAACACCTCCGTATCGCCCTCGTCGATCCTGCTGGCGTTCGTCTTTTCGGCGCTCGTCGGCGTGCTCTTCGGCGTGTGGCCCGCGCGGCGCGCGGCGAAGCTCGACCCGATCGAGTCGCTGCGATACGAGTAGCACGAACTTCCGCGCGCTGCGCTTGTCTGGCGCGGCACACCGGGACGCATTACACTTGACCGCCGCGGCACTGATTCTTCGGGCCGCGGCGGTTCTCTTTGGAGGGGATCTCATGCCCCGTCCCGGCGTGCTGCGATGGTCGCTCGCCATCTCCCTCGTCCTGATCGGTGCGATCGCGTGCCGGCGCGTGCGCGAGGGTGCGCCACCTCCGCGGGATCCCGCGGCCTCGACGCGCGGGGCAGAGGCGTCCGTCCCCCTCCGTGCGCCGCCCGACTCCCTCATTCCCGACGGTGTGCTTGGCGCATCCATTCGCCGGGGACATGCGCTACTCGCCGCCACGAGGGACAGCCTCCCCGACTACGTCGGGAACCGCTTGCGCTGCATGAGCTGCCATCTCGATGACGGCCGGCGCGCGTACGCCCTGCCGCTCGTCGGCGTCTATGCGCGCTACCCGCAATACCGCTCGCGGAACGCGAGGGTCAATTCGATCGAGGATCGAATCAACGGCTGCTTTCAGCGGAGCATGAATGGCCGGCCGCTCCCTCTCGAGGGGCGCGACATCCGCGACATCACGGCGTATCTCGCGTGGATCTCACGCGGGATCCCCGTCGGTGCCACGGTGGAGGGACAGGGGACGCAGACGCTCACGCCGCTGCGCCCCGACACGACCCAGGGCCGGATGGTGTTCGCCGCCAACTGCGCGCGCTGTCACGGCACGCGCGGCGAAGGGACCGTCGTCGCGCCGCCGCTCTGGGGACCCGAGTCGTTCAACATCGGCGCGGGGATGGCGCGACTGCGGACCGCGGCCGCATTCATCCGCCACAACATGCCGTACGACCGGCCCGGGTCGCTCACCGATCAGCAGGCGTTCGACGTCGCGAGCTACGTCGTCTCGCGTCCGCGCCCCGACTTTGCCGGCAAGGAGAACGACTGGCCGAACGGCGATGCACCGCCCGATGTCGCGTACCCGACGCGCGGCGCACGCACGCTGACGCATCCCGACGCTCGGCACCCCTAGCGTCCGGGCCATCGCGCACTCCCGCCGCCGAGGCGGCGGAGTCTCTACGTTTTCTCTCCGGAGGCAGTACCATGATGGACGATGCGGCACTTCCCACTCGACGTCGCGGGTTTCTCGGGCGATTGGCGGCCGGTCTCGTCGGCCTCGGCGTCACCACAACGCTCCCGCTGCAGCTCGACGCCGCACCACGCGACCTGCTGCTCACGCCCTCGCCCGACATCGAGCGCTGGCCCGACGGGCTGAAGGGGAAGCATCGGCAGCTGTTCGATGCGGTGAGCCCGAACGATGGCTTCTCGTTCATCTTCGCCCACATCTTCCTCATGACGAACGCCGACGCGAGCAAGATCCCCGAGCACGATCTCAACGCCGTCGTCGTGCTGCGTCACGCTGCCGCCACGCTCGCGTTCACCGATCCCGTGTGGGCGAAATACAAGCTGGGGGAGGCAGTGAACGTGAAGGACCCGACGACGCATGCGCCCGCCGAGCGTAATCCGTTCTATCACCCAGCGGATGGCGCACTGCCCTTCCCCGATGCATCGATCGACAAGCTGCAGGCGCGCGGCGTGATGCTCGGCGTGTGCAACGTCGCGCTCACGCACCTCAGCGCGCAGCGCGCATCGACCGCCGGCGTGACGCCGCAGCAGGCGCGCGAGGAGTGGGTGGCCGCTCTCATTCCGGGGATCACGTTGCTCCCGTCCGGCGTCTGGGGCGTGAACCGCGCGCAGGAGAAGGGGTGTACGTACTGTTATGCAGGGTGAGGCAGATGTGAGCTATGAGCTGTGAGCTGTGAGCTTTGGGTGATGAGCTTGGTTGTGAGCACGGAGATCGAGAACGCCTTTGGCTCATAGCCTCACTCACAACCCAAAGCTCACAGCTCACAGCTCATAG
>DASSNR010000301.1:0-9487 GCA_035687925.1 Gemmatimonadaceae bacterium
CGCTCGTGATGGTTCCGGAGGGCGCGCGAGTTCATCCTCCAGGTGCCGTGGATGCCGACCCCACCTCGCCCTGCATCTCCAGCCTCGCGAGGAGCAGGTGGAAGTAGAGCATCCCCTGCTGCGGTCCGAGCGTCGCGAGCACCTCATCGACATCGAGCGGCGCGCCGCCGGCGACGAGCGAGAGGTTGCGCGCCACCCCGGAGTCGTTCATCGGAAAGACATCCAGCCGCCCGAATCCGCGCAGCAGGATGACGGTTGCCGTCCACGGGCCGATCCCCTTGATCTGTCGGAGCAACGCCGCGGCGTCGGCACTCGAGCGCTCCTCGATCATCGCATAGGTGAGCGTTCCCGAGAGAATCGCCTCGCCCGCGCGCCGGAGCGTCGCGATCTTCGCGGCGCTGAGCCCCGTGGCGCGCAATGTCTCGTCAGGCTCGCTCAGCACACGCTCGATGGTCGGAAAGATGTACAGCGGGGTACCGCCGCTCTCGGCCGGCGTCCCGAACGTCATGATCAGTCGCTTCACCACGGCGGTCGCGGCGTGAAGGCTCACCTGCTGGAAGACGACGGCGTTGACGAACGCCTCCCACAGCGACCGGTAGCGCGGCGGCTTGATACCGCGCAGCCGGCGCGCGAGTGGCGCAAGCCACGGGAGGCGCGATGCCGCCCGGGTGAACGCCGTCAGATCGCAATCGACGCCGAGCGTGCGACGCACCAGGTCGAGCACGCGCTGGCGCTCGTCCGCATCGCGCACGTCGCCGTCGATCGCCACGCGCAGCGCATCGGGGTGCACCTGGCTCACACGCGCGACGAGCGGCCCCTGCGCGCCGGCGAATGCGTGTAGATATTCCCCATCGGGCGTCAGCACATCGACGACGTTGGTGCGCACGCGCCGGAGCGCGCTCGCCGTCAGATCGAGCCGGAACGGCGCGACGACGGGCAGCTCGTGATGCGAGCGGGATGGCTCCAGAACATTGCCGCGCGGTGCGCGACCGGAGCTGTGCGAGTACGGCATAGGATCACATCATCCGAAAGGAGGGCAGCACGATGGCGGCGAAGCGCTTCAAGGTCGGCGACCACGTCAGTTGGAATTCGGAGGCTGGTCGCGTCTCCGGCCACATCACGAGAGTCGTCACATCCAAAATCCAATTCAAGGGCTACACGGTGCACGCGAGCCCCGAGGAACCGCAGTACGAGATCACGAGCGACAAGACCGACCACATCGCGATGCACAAAGGCTCGGCGCTCACGAAGCTGAAGTCGTGAGCGCCGAGTGGGCGCGAGAGTCGTATCCGAATATTACTCCGTGTACGTCACCACCCGCCCCCACAGACTCGCCGTTCCCCAGATCCCCTCACGCAGGCACTCGAGCTCGATGATCTGGCTGTGGTCGACGAACAGGTTCACCTCGGGTCCGTAATGCTTGATGTACCACTGGAATACCGCGGGATCGGCCGCCTCGAACATGATCGGCTCCAACCCGAGCGCATCGATGAGCCGCGCGGGGACATCCGTGCGCCACGTGCGCACGTTTTCCGTGATCCCCTCCGATTCGATCATGATCTGATACGCGCCCGCGTCCAGAAACCGCTTCGCGAGCGGGATGGTCCACGACACGTCGTGCTGTCCCTCCGTTTCCAACTCGCCAGCCGCCGTGGCGCCCCCGGCGCCGAACTGGATCCCGACCTCCGGCTTGGCCTTGAGCCCCGCGCGCTGCACGCGCGCGATGAGCCGCAGCCAATCGTCCGCGGGAGCTGCAGACGTGCGCGGTCCGAGAGATCCGCGAAGGACGACCGCGCCACGAAGTCCGCCAACCATCTCACGAGCACCATGAAACACCTCGCGGTGAGTGACGTGCGAACGATGCGCGAGGCGGGGGGTCGTCAACAATCCACCGGACGTACCACGCTCGACGACAAAAGTACCAGATGGCGACGAAAGGGCGGCCGCGTCAGATGAGATGTCGCCGCTGGGCGTGCGTCACGGCCTCGAGGCGGTTGTGTGTGCCGAGCTTCTGGTTCACGTGGTGCAGATGGTTGCGCAGCGTCTGCGTGGAGATGCCGAGCGATCTCGCCACCTGCGTCGGCCCGAGTCCCTCGGCGAACGCCCGAGGATGCGCTGCTCCTGCTCGGTGAGTGGCGAGACGGGCACGAGGTGCGGCTCCTCGTCCACGAGCTGCACGATGTCGCGCGCGGCCTGCACCAGGCGCTCATACACGTCGCGGCGGCGCCGGCTCGCCGTGATGTCGTGGGCGAGGTGCACGACCACCGCCGGACTCGCACGCAGCGCCCCGAACACGAGCACCGACACGTTGAGCCAGAGGTGCCGGCCGTCGCGCGCGCGCACTTGCATGTCGAAGCTCGGCACGCCGCCCTCGCGGATGGCGCGCTGACAGTACTCCAGATCCACGGCGTGGCCCAGCGGACCGCGCGGCTCCACGAGCGTGGCGAACGACTGATGCAGCGCGTCGTCCGCCGAGATGCCTGTCAGCTGTTCGACGACCGTGTTCCACGCCCAGACCTCGCCCTGCGCGGTGAGCGCGAAGGCGGGGTCGGGCGTGCGCTGGAGCAAACGGTACAGCCGATCACGTTGCATGGCGGAGCGGACGAGCGGGTGGTGCAGCGTGCGTCGCGTGCGCATCAAGATACTTCACACGACGTACGAGTGCCCGCGTGCACCGCTCCCGCCCGTCACCCCACCTGAACCACCGCCGCGCTCCACGCCGCGGCATCCGTGTCCGCTCGCCGCAGTGCATCGAAGTTCACCAGGAGATCACTTCCCTGGCGCCGCACGTCGTACCGGTCGAGGTCGCGGGATGTCCGTCCGCTGACGTGCGCGCCATCGGGACGGAAGCGCGCCTTGTACTTGGGGCAGAAGATGCGCGTCTCGTCTGCGTGCCACTCCAGCCGCGTCCCGCGATGCGGACACTTGATCGAGAACGCATAGGCCCGCCCCTGCCACCGCGCGCGGCGCCGAGTGCCGCGAGGGTGGCCGCCGCCGCGAGCGCCGCCCCACGCAGGAACGCCCGGCGATCGACGACCAGCGGACAGTCCGTACACGACTCCTCGCGAGGCGCGCTCGTCGCATCCCTCTCACCGCTCATGGTCACCTCCCTGGTGCGCGGCGCGCGCTACCGTCGCGTTGCCCGGCTGCGCGTACGCGCTCGCGGCATTGTACTGATAGACCAGCTGTCCGCCCGAATGCCCAACGCGCGCCACACCGACGACCAGCGCGGCCGTGCCGACCGTCGCCACCACGCGCGCCGAGCGCCCGATCACTCCGCCGACGAGGCCAACCGCGCTCACCGCGAGGAGCACACCGGACATCGTGAGGAACAGCTCGGCCGCATCCTCATGCGTGTCGAGCGCCTGGTCCGGCACCACGCGTTCGACGCGGTCCTCCTGTCCCTCGCCGGTCTGCACCGCCACCCATGAGCTGAGCACGAGCGCGGCCGAGAGTGCCACGGGCACGAGCCACGCGCGTCGGAATCGCGCGCCGCGCCGGATTGCCCACAGCGCGCCGAGGGCGAAGATTGGAAGCAGGAACGCCAGCACGATCGGGAAGTGCACGATCGCCGGGTGCAGCGGATTGGGAAGCATGGGTCACTCTCCGTCGAAGGGTCGACGGGAAAGTGGACCCGCGCGGGGACCTCGGGGTATCCGACGTTCGACGCGGGATACGCCCCTCGCGGGCGTGTCCGGCAAATGGCGGAGGCGCAGGAGATGATGGAAGACAACGGCGGACGGGCCCAGCGCGTGCTTCTCGTGGCCGCGCTGCTCGTACTCGTGGTGGGCGGCAGCATCGACCTGTACGACGACGCCCCGTCGAACTGGCTGTCGTGGCACGTCGTCTACGAGGTGGCCCTCATCGTGAGCGGCGTGGCGATCGCCGTGGCGCTCTGGCGCGGCTGGCGCCAGACCGAGCGTTCGTTGGTGGAAACGCAGCGCGCGCTCGAGGAGCGGAAGGCGGAGCGCGACGAGTGGCGCTCGAACGCAGAAGTCGCGCTGGAGGGGCTCGGCCGGGCGATCGATGCGCAGTTCGCGAGCTGGGCGCTCACCCCCACCGAGCGCGAGGTGGCACTGCTGCTTCTCAAGGGGCACAGCCACAAGGCGATCGCCTATGCGACCGGGCGCAGCGAGCGTACGGTGCGGCAGCACGCGGTGGCGGTCTACGACAAGTCGGGGCTCGGCGGGCGCGCGGAGCTGGCGGCGTTCTTCCTCGAGGATCTCATGCTGCCGGACGAGGACCGCGGACTGACGCGCGCCCCCCACGCGTTCTCGCCCGCGAGCCGCGAGGTCACCCCCGCGCATCACGAGCCGCCCGCCGCGTAAGTGGCATCGCGAAAGCCGATCGGCATCACCCGAGCCGATCGGCCTCACGATCCTCCGTCAGTCCGCCGCGCCGCTGAGCGGTCCCATCGCCTCGAGCAGCGGACAATCCCCCACTGGTCCCCGCCCGCCGCGACATCGACCCGCGAGATGCGTGAGCGCGTGCTTGATGCGTTCCAGATCGTGGATGCGCCGGTCCACGTCCTCGAGCTTCGCCTCCGCACGCGCCTTCACCTCCGCCGCCGTCGTCCGCGGGTCGAGCCGCAGCACGAGCAGTTCCTCGATCTCCGAGAGCGTGAAGCCGAGCTCCTGCGCGCGCTTGATGAAGCGCAGGCGATCGAGCGTGGTGTCCGAGTACTGGCGATACCCGGACGGCGTACGATGCGGTTCGGCAAGCAGCCCACGTCGTTCGTAGTAGCGAACCGTCTGCACGTTCACGTTGGCACGCCGTGCGAGCTCGCCGATCGTCATCGCGCCAGCCCTCACACCACCTGCTCGACGCGGAATCCGTTGCGCTCGAGGAGCGCGACGATCGCATCGCGATGATCGCCGCCGCGCGTCTCGAGGTGCATCACGATCCGCACATCGCGCACGGAGATGTCGGCGAACTCGCGGCTGTGCGCCACCTCGAGCACGTTCGCGCCGGCTTCTGCGACGAGCGTGGTGAGCCGCGCGAGCGAGCCGGGGCGGTCGAGCACGGTCACCGCGAGTCGCGCGAGCCGCCCATCCTCGACGAGCCCGCGATCCACTACACGCTCGAGCAGATTCACGTCGATGTTTCCGCCTGACAGCACCATGACGGCGACGTCGTCGCTTGCGAGCGGAATGCGTCCGGCGAGCAGCGCGGCGAGCGGCGCCGCGCCCGCACCCTCGGCCAGCGTCTTCTGTCGCTCGAGGAGGACGTGCACCGCGCGGGCGATCTGCGTCTCGTCCACAGCGACGATGTCGTCCACGTACTGCTCGATGAGCGGGAACGTCCGCTCGCCGATGCGCTTCACCGCGATCCCGTCGGCGATCGTGTCCGATGTCTCGATGTGCACGACGTGCCCCGCGCGGCGCGACGCGAGCGCCGACGCCGCGGCCGACGCCTCGACGCCGTACACCTTGACGCCGGGCCGCTGCTCGCGCAGGGCGATGGCGATCCCCGAGATGAGTCCGCCCCCGCCGATCGGGACGACGACGGCGGTGAGATCCGGGACCTGCTCCAACAGCTCGAGTCCGATCGTCCCCTGCCCCGCGATCACCCGCTCGTCATCGAAGGCGTGCACGAGCACGCGCCCTTCCTCGCTCTCGATGCGGCGCGCCTCGACCATCGCATCACTCAACGTCGCCCCGCAGAAGCGCACCTGCGCGCCGAATCGGCGCGTGTTCGACACCTTGATGAGCGGCGTGTGCTCCGGCATCACGACGCACGCCGAGATGCCGAGCTGGGAGCAGTGATACGCGACTGCCTGCGCATGATTCCCCGCGCTCGCGGTGACGACGCCGCGAAGGCACTCCTCGGGGCCCAGATCGAGCAACCGGTTGAGCGCGCCGCGATCCTTGAACGAACCCGTGCGCTGCAGGTTCTCCATCTTCAGGAACAGCGCGCACGGAAGTCGATCGCCCAGCCCGAGCGCCGGAATGGAGGGAGTGTGAACGATGCCCGGCGCGATGCGCTCGCGCGCGGCGTGAATATCGGTGATGCGTGGCATACGGTGACGGGTTCGACGCGCTACATCTCAAGTCCCTGGGACGCAAGGAATCTACTCGCGAGCCACCGGGACCGCTCTTCGCCTCAATACCCGGTGTACATCTCGATCCGGATGTCCGACCCCGGCACCCCAGCGCGCTCGATCTCCTGACAAAGCCCCGAGATGAACGTCGTCGAGCCGGACAGGTAGTACCGCGGTCCGCGGACCGCTGGAAGATGCCGCTCGAGCATCGGTACGCCGAGCCGCGCCGTCTCGCCGGTCCACGCGGCTCGTGAATCGCACATGCGCGTCATCGTCGGGATGCAACGGAAGCCCGGAACGCGCGACGTCAGCACACACAGCTCGCGCAGATACGCCGCGTCCTTCGGGCGACGATTCGAGTAGAACAGCGTGGCATCGAGCGACGTGCCGGTCGTGGCCACCTGATACAACAGCGGCTGGAAGACGTGGTAGTTGGTGCGGTGGATGAGCGTGATGTCCACGTTGCTCGCACCGGCGAGCGCACGCGCCGTCGCCAGTCCGCCGAACCCGCCGCCCACGATCACGACACGCGTGCGTCCGCGCTCACGCGGCCATTCGGTGTGATCGCCATCGTCGCGGATTCCGGCCAGCGCGCCCCACGACGACCACCCGCAACACTCCGTTCTCGATTCCATGGTCGTTCCTCCTGCCCGGCATCGCACCGAGTCGGCCGGACAGGAGAATGATGCAGGCTATACCACGGTATAGAGTCAACCCCCGCGCCGGGCGGCGCGCGTTACCCGCCTCGCGCGAGCGCGCGCAGCCGGCCCACGTTCGGGATGCGCAACCGCCCGCCACCCAGCGACTCGATGAGCCCTTTGCGTCGCAGCTGCTTCATCGCGCGCGACACCGATTCGCGCGCCGTCCCGATCTCCAATGCAAGCTCTTCCTGGGTGCGGTCGAGCTGGAGCTCCACGCCTGCGGCCGTACGTGCGTCGCTGCGATCGGCATAATCCGCGAGCAGCATCGCGAGCCGGGCCGCCACGTCGCGGAAGGCGAGCGTTTCCGCGACATGCACGAGATGACGAAGGCGCTTTCCGAGCCCGCGGATGACCGCCTGCGCGATGTCGGGGTGGGTGCGGTAGAGGTACTCGAAGTCCGATCGCGGAAGGAAGACGAGCGCGGTGTCTTCCATCGTGATCGCCGATGCGGGGTACGGCCCGCCATCGAAGAGCGGCAGCTCGGCCACCGGACGACCAGCCCCCTCGACGTGCAGCACCTGCTCGCGTCCATCCGGGCTCACGCGAAAGATGCGCACGCGGCCGCGCTCGATGATGTACAGCCCGCGACACTCCTCACCCGTGGCAAAGAGCAGGTGCCCCGCGCCGACGGTGCGCGGCACGCACCGCTCCGCGAGCCGCTGCAGCGCGACGTCGTCCAACTCCGAGAAGATGGGAAGCTGCCGGAGCAGCGCGACCACGTCCATGATCCTCCCCGCACTGTGGTGAGCGAGCCGTGCGCCCGTGTGACAATCGTCACGCCCTCGGACTCCTCGCACGGTCACACTTGAAGATGTCACGATCCGCCCACACGGGGCAGGACGTCACCCTCGAGAGATCAGCATCATGCCTACCGACAACCCCGAGACCGATACGCCGCTCGCGCGCACGTGGGAAGCGCTGCGCTCCGTCATCGACCCAGAGATCGGGCTCGACATCGTCACGCTCGGTCTCGTCTACGAGGTGCTCGTGGACGACGCGGGCGTCGCGTGCATCACGCACACGCTCACCACGCCCGGCTGCCCCATGGAGCGCGTCATCACCGACGGCATCCTTGAAGCGGTCTCGACCGTGCCTGGTGTGACGGAGGTGCGCACCAAGCTCGTCTGGGATCCTGCATGGCACGCGGGGATGATCCAGCCGGGCGCGTGGTGAGGAGCCGACGATGATCGTGCATGATACGCGCGCCATTGCCCGCGACGCCGTCGCCGCGCGCCCGGGCCGCCCCGCCACTGCGCTCGTTCACGATTCGCCGGACGCGCGCCTCGTGCTCTTCCGCATCGCGCCCGGCGAGGAAGTGCCGCCGCACACCAACGCATCGTCCGTGATCCTCACCGTGCTGCAGGGGAGCGGCGTCTTCAAGGGACCGGATGTGGAGGTCGCCGTGCAGACCGGGGCGATCGTCACCTACGACCCCAACGAGCTCCACGGCATGTGCGCGACGACCGAGCCGTTCGTCGTGCTCGCGACCATCGCTCCGCGACCCGGTACGCGCTGATGGATTCCTTCGTCAAGGCGTTCCTCAAGGCGAGCCTCGCGTGGCTCGCGCTCGGCGTGACGCTCGGCGTCGGCATGGCGGTGCACCCCGCGTGGCTCGCGTATCGTCCCGCGCACGTGCACATGAACCTGCTCGGCTTCGTGACGATGATGATCTACGGCGTCGCGTACCACGTGATCCCGCGCTTCACCGGACACCCGCTGCACAGCCGGCACATCGCGGTGTGCCAGTGGTGGGCTGCGAACGTGGGGCTCGCGCTGATGGTGACGGGATTCATCACGCGCGCACACGGCATCTCGCTCAGCACGGCGATGCTCGGCACCGGCGGCACGCTCGCCGCGCTCGGCGCGTACGGCTTCGTCTTCAATCTCTGGCGCACGATCGACGGTCGCCCCGCGCAGCGAAAGGTCATCGAGCGTGCGGCGCTCGCGTCGACCATCGCCACGACGGCGGTGCGTGCGCCGCGGCCGATCATGTCGTCCGAGCGGTAGGCCGCCCGTGCGGACGCTCTACTTCATCAACGTCACGATCCACGTCCTGGCGGCACTGCTCTGGCTCGGTGGGATGTTCTTCCTCGGCGTGGTGGGCGCACCCGCGCTGCGCCGCATCGAGCCGCCCGCCGTCCGGCAGCGACTCTTTCACGAGCTGGGGCTTCGCTTTCGCAATGTCGGCTGGATCGCCATTGCGATTCTCGTCGTGACCGGCGTGCTCAACCTGTACTTCCGCGGCTGGTTGCACTGGGCAGGCATGCTCGGCTCGGCGGCCTTCTGGCGCACGGCACTCGGCCACGCGCTCGCCGCGAAGCTCGTTGCCGTGCTGACGATGATCGCCGTGAGCGCGACGCACGACTTCCTTCTCGGTCCCGCGGCCGGGCGCGCGACGCCAGGCTCGCCGCGCGCCATCGCGCTGCGTCGCCGAGCCGCAATGCTGGCACGCGTCAACGCGTTGGTCGGTGTGATCGTCGTCATCGCCGCTGTACGATTGGCGCGCGGCGGGTGACGTCACCTGGAGAGCCCTCATGTCGCTCCCGCCCGATTCGTCCGCCTCCCCTGCACCGCCCGCGCGCTCCACGCCGTCGCGCCCCGCCATGGCCGACGTCGACTTCGAGCGGGCGTCGTTCATCGTCATCTGGGAGATGACACAGGCGTGTGATCTCGCCTGTCTGCACTGCCGCGCGTCCGCGCGCCCGATGCGCGATCAGGGCGAGCTCACGACGACCGAGGCCATGCG
>DASSNR010000316.1:0-2099 GCA_035687925.1 Gemmatimonadaceae bacterium
GCGATCTCGCTCTGCACGAGCTGACCGTCGCGCCCGCGATACGCGAAGCGAATGGAGCGCTCCGTGAGCAACGGCGCGTAGAAGGTGCCGCGCGCCGGGCGCTGCCAGCCGCGCACCTCGAAGATGTCCGCGAAGTCGGCGCCCACCGCGAGCTCCACCCAGTAGTCGATGGGAGCGGTGAGATGGTTCGTGAGCGTGAGCCGCTCGGTGAGGCGGTCGTCCAGCAGCATCGAGCGGCGGATATGGATGCTGTTCTGCACGGCCCACGTCTCGCCGCCGAAGTGGCTGTCATCGACGGCGAGATCGACGAGCGCGCTGTCCATGCGCAGCGCTTCGGACGACAGCAGCCCCGCCGTGCCGCCGGCCACGCGCAGCGCGTAGTGGCTCAGGATGCGCGTGTCGTCGTAGAACATGCCGAGCGCGCAGTTGCCGGCGGGTGCAATGTCGCCGCGCTGGTCCAGCACGAGGAAGAGCCGATCGTTCGTGAGGACGAGATGCCCTTCGACGTTCGATTCGTGACGACAGTCGATGCCTGGGTACCCGACCGCCTGCTCCATCGGAACGGGGACCAGCTCCGCAACCGGGAGCGTTTGCGTCGAGGTGAGTGAGCGATCCATGCGTAATGCGGCGTGTGCGGGGGTCGGTCAGGCGATCTGCACGGCGGCGTCCGTGTCGACGTCCTCGATCGCACGCTCGTAGAGCCGCTCGTAGGCGTCGACCATGCGCGAGCGGTCGAACCGTTCCAGCGCTCGCGCGCGGCATCGCGTCCGGTCGAAGCGCTCGGCCGGGCCACCGTCGCGGATGACCGCGGCCATCTCCTCGAGCGTGTGGACGATGAATCCGGTCACGCCGTCTTCCACGAGCTCGGGGACGCTGCCACGCGGGTACGCGACCACCGGACAGCCGCTCAACATCGCCTCGATCAGCGCGAGCCCGAACGGCTCGTTCCACTCGAGCGGGGCGAGGAGCGCGCGAGCGTCGCGCAGCAACGGCGCCTTCTCGGCGAGTCCGATACTTCCCAGATGCGTGACGTGCGCCTGCTCGAGGCGCGGCAGCACTTCGCGCTCGCTGAACTCGATGTCAATCGCGTGCGTTTCACCAGCCACGCGGATCGGGATGCCCGCCATCGCCGCTGCGTCGATCGCGGCCGGCACGCCCTTCACCGACGCGAATCGACCGATGAAGCACACATAGTCGTTGCTGGCCGATGTGGTCCATTGGTAGTCGCGATGATCGAGCCCGTGATGGATGACGGTGAGTCGCCGCAACGGAACCTCGCGCCGCGCCTGATCGTCGGAGATCGCAACGTAGTAGGGGTCGGGGAAGTGGCGGTAGAATGCGGAACACGCTTCGTCCCGCGCATGGTGGATCGTGTAGACGATCGGCAGCCAGGGGATCAACCGGCTGCAGGCGAGCGCCGTCGCCGAGTGCGAGTGCACCACGTCGAAGTCGCCGAGCTGCATCCGGCGCAACGACCAGGTGACGTGATTCAGATCGACGAGCGGGTCGGGGGGCCACTGCGGCTCCCAGTACAGGTGGCTCAACTCCGCCGATGTGCGGGAGTCACCCGTCGCAAAGAGCGTCACCTCGTGCCCGCGCTCCACCAGACCTTCGACCAGATGGTAGACCATCAGCTCCGTACCGCCGTACCTCTTCGGAGGTACTGCCACAAACGGAGTGGAGAGTACCGCAATTCTCATACATCCTCAGCACCTGTGCTACCATGGTCGAAGCCATGCAGGCACGGTGCCAGCGCGCGACGCTTGTGCGGATATCGACGCGGTCGCTGCTGCCCGGAGAGGGCGTTACGCCGCCTGGCTCGCTGCCTCGATGCTCACGTGCAGCGCCTCGAGCCGTTGCTCGACGAGCTCCACCAGCTCGGCCATCCCCTGGGCATCGAAGATGAGGCGCGCACCGGCGGCGGCGTAGATGTCCGGCAGCGATCGCGTCGCGCCGAGCGAGAGCGCACGGCGATAGTCGGCCACCGCCTTGGACGAATCACGCAAGCTGTTCCGCCACACCTGCAACGCTCCGAGCTGCGCGATGCCGTACTCGATGTAGTAGAAGGGCGAGAGAAAAATGTGGAGCTGTCGGAACCA
>DASSNR010000284.1:0-5845 GCA_035687925.1 Gemmatimonadaceae bacterium
GCTCGCCGCGATGCACGGGGACGGGCGCCGCGATGAACGGCTGATTGAGAGACGTTGCCGCGCGGCGTATCTCGGGCGCACGCCAGTCACCCGCGTGCGGGACGATGCTCACGTCGAAATCGTGCTTCCCCATGTCTGCCGAGGGGTCGGGCTCCTTTGGGCTCCGCAGCAAAGTGACGAAGATGGTGTCGCCGTTCGCGCTGTAGCCGTACTTCGAATCGTTCACCACGGCCACCCCGTAGGCGCGCTCGGAGCCGTCCACCCATCGCTGCATCGGCGTCTCGAAGCGGGCGCTGTCCTGCCTGGTCCGCGGACGCGTCGGGCGCGAGATGGACGCATACGGAATCTCGGCCCTGGTCGAGTCGATGTGAAAGCCGAGCGGCGCAGCGAACTTCAGAAGCCGATGGCTTTCGTGCCAGTCGATCGAGAAGTGGATGTCCAGTCGGTCGGAGCCCGTGCGCAGCTCGTAGCGCTGCACCACCTGCGTACTGTCGCGACCACGCCGGACTTCGATGCTCTGACCGAGCGGTGTTTGTACGACGGGACCGACGTGAACGTCCTGATCGACCCACGCGCGCCGGCCGTTCAGGTTGTCGATGTTCCACGCGTCCCAGAGCCGCGGGTGGTCGTCGATGAGAACGAGACCGCCTGCTCCAGTCTTCAGTGCACTCACGCCGTGCAGCTTGTCGTCGAGACGGGCGATGTTGCCGGTGGAGGAATCGATCTCCACACGGATCGCGTCGTTCTCGAGCACAGGACCAGCAACGCTGTCCGCTACTGGCGACGTCACCACGGATGGGGCGCCGCCCGCTACTGGCGACGTCACCACGGACGGGACGCCGTCCGCCACCGGCGGCGGTGCCCCGCCCGATCGCAGGAAGATCACGCTCACACCCACCGCCGGCACGTCGGATACGAGCACTTCCAGCGTCGAGTCACGCACGGTGCTCGGCAGCACTCGGCCATCGGCGTCGCGCGCCTCCGTTCCCGCACGCGCGGGGATGCGAACGACGTCGGTGCGCGCGTGACCGCTGGGGTTGAAGACCAGATATGGAGCATCACCCGCGGCCGGTGGCCTCGTGTCGAGTGAATCGGCGATGCCGACGAGCGCATCATCCAGCGCCCTCCGGGCGATGGATGCGGCATGCACGTAGTCGGCCTCCGCGTCGCCGTAGACCGAGTCTATCGCGGTGCCGGGGAGGATATCGTGGAACTGGTTGAAGAGCACACGCTCCCACGCCACGCGGAGCGAGTCGCGAGGATACGGCACCGGCGCGATCGCCGATGCCGCCTCGGCGGCGCCGAGCAGCGCCTCGAGTTCGCGGTTGCGCTTCTTGATCGCGGCCTGCGTCGTGTAGACCCCACGGTGGTACTCGAGGTAGAGCTCATCGCGGAGCACCGGGCCGGCGCGCGCGTCGAGCCGCATGCGCGACAGCGACGAATCCGGCGACGCATCGCGAACCACCGGAAAGGTGGGCACCCGCTGGAGATTCCGCGCGCGATCGAGCATCGCCATGGTGGGACCACCGCCATGATCGCCAACTCCGTACACCGTCAGCATACGTCGCGACGCGCTGGAGTCGCGCGTCACGCTGAACTCCTTGGCGAGACGGCGCGGCGAGAGATCGTGGTCGTACGAGTAGATCATGTCGGTGAAGACACGCGACCCGTCCGGTCCCTCCCACCAGAAGGCGTTAAGCTTCGCCGGCCAGGCGTCGGTGTCGTTCCAGCGCATCTCCTCCGTCACGAAGAATTCGAAGCCGCTCTTCCGCAGGATCTGGGGGAGCGACCAGGCGAAGCCGAAGGTGTTGGGGAGCCAGGCCACGCGCGACGTCTTGCCGAAGAGGCGCATGTAGGTGCGCTGACCGTAGAGCGCCTGGCGCACGAGCGACTCGCCCGAAGGGATGTTCGCGTCGCTCTCGACCCACCATCCGCCCACCGGATCCCAGCGACCTTCTCGCACGAGCGCCTGGATGCGCGCGAGGAGCTCGGGATCGTGCCGTTCGAGCCACACATAGTACTGCGCCGAGGATGCGGCGAAGTGCATGTCGGGGTACTTAGCCATGAGCTTCGTCACGGTGGCCCAGGTCGCATCCACGACGTCCCTACCCTCGCGCCAGCGCCAGGTCCATGCGGCGTCGATGTGCGAATGGCCGACGATGTCTATCGTGTCGCGGCGGATGCGCGCCGAAGCGGGAGCGAGCTTGTGCGTCCACTCATCGATGGTCCCGAGATAGTCGCGCTTCGCGGGGTCGAGCGCGGCACGCAGCAGATCGCGCGCGACAGCGCTGTCGGGAAGAGCGAGCGACGAATCGCCCGTGAAGTAGCGCGCCCACACGGCGCCGTCGCGGATCTCGCGCCACCCGGGATCGCGCACTCGAAGTAACGGCGCATCCCACCAGGGAGGACGCACGTTCTCGATTGAAATGTTGAGCGGTGCACCCGCACGACACGCCGCGCAGAGCGTGATTCTCCCGAGCGAGTCGGGGGTCGCACGGCGCCCCGCGACGGTGAAGCTCGACGCGCGCCCGAATTCGGCTACGTACGCGTCGAGCGTGAGGCCGCCGAGCACGGAGGGCACGTGGAGCGGCGCGTCCAGGCGGGTTATTCGCGCGCGCGTAGTGGAGTCGATCTCCTCCCCGGTCAGCCTAACGCCGTCGCGCCCGCCGAACCACGCGAGCACGCCGTCGCCACGGCCGAACGTGCCGCGCCAGTCAGCGACCTGGATGGGCCGCGACAGGAGCGTGAGGAGCGCGTCCGGCGTCACCGGGAGGCGGAGCGTTGCGACCGTGGTGTCGCCAATGCGCGCCACGGCATCAGGCTGACCGGCAAGCGCCGCGCGCGCGAGCTCTTCCCATCTGGCGTGCAACGTCACGAAAACCGGCTCGCCGACGGGGGAATCCTGCAACCGGGCAGTGTCCGATCCGGCCACGATGGAGACGTCGTCCGCTCCCTCCACGCGCCTCGTGACGCAGACGCGCAGCGGAGCGAGAAGCGCGGACGAATCTCCCGCGCCGTTCGCGATGGTTGCGCGCGACTCGACCACGGCGGGCCCCAGTGCGATAGGCGCCTGCCGCCGCTCCACTCCGGATGCCCCGCCCGCCTCGCCTCTACCTCTCGCCACCGACTGCACCGCGGACCGGCTCGCATCCACGTACAGATCCCCCGTGGGATCGGGGCTCGCGTTCAGGAACCGTGCGCCGAGTCCGAAGCCGCCGCTTCGATTCACCACGCGATAGAGGAGGCGGTTCTCGCCGGCCGCGAGGTGGACGGTGATGGTATCCGCGCCCGAGCGCAGCTCACGCGCGGCGTCGTTACGCAGCACACGATGCCCATTCAACCAAACCACCACCGCGTCGTCGCTCTCCACCGCGAGACGCACAGTACGCGCTTCGGGACTCGCGACATACGTTATGGCGTACGCGGCGCGATCGTCGAGCGACGCGTCGGGGAAGACACTATACAGATCCACGCGACCCAGCGAGTCGGAGCTCACGCGGCGCCAGGTCGGCCCGCTTGCTGCGAGTGGTATACCGAGTACGTCGCCTTCAGCGGGTGCCACCAGGGCGGGGTCGCCCACGTCCGAGCGATCGAGCCGCAGCGCGCCGGTGTCGAGCGGGAAGGTGCCGAGCACGAGCCACGACGCGACCGGGAAGTCGCATGCGCCGGGCATCACTCGCGCCACGGTGCCGCGCCGGTCGTCATGACAGGCGGCTAGAGTGACCACGAGCGAGAGAAACGAAACGAGGTTACGGCATCGGGTCACGAGCCACGCGCGACGTCTCTGGTTCATGGCCACTCGCACCGCGAGGGTCGTGCCTGCAGTGTCCGCCAGCAGTCCACGCGCCAGCGCGGGGCGACATCCATCCCCGAGTCACCTGACAGGCATGATGAACGGCACCACCACCCGCTCCCCGAACCCCGTGCTCTTGACCGACACGCCCAGGAGCCACCTGTCCACTCGATTTCCGGGATGCGAGTGCTGCCATTGCACCACTCGCCGCCCCGTGAACACTCCGATCGCCGCGCCCATCACTACGTCGCTCGCCCAGTGCATGTCGTGGTACATTCGCGCCAGCCCCACGAGTGTAGCCGTGCCGTATGTCGCGACCCCCACCAGCAGCGTCGGTCCGTCCGAGCGGTCCACCTCCTGAGTGGCCGCTGCGGCCATGGCGAACGCGATCACGGTGTGGCCCGATGGGAACGACCTGTAGCGATCATCACGAAGCCCGCGCATGAAGCCGAAATCGCCGCTGCTGTCGTGCGACACATATGGCCGCGCCCTGCCGGCCGCGAACTTGATCACGCCGCTGAGGGCGCTCGCGATGAGCACGGCCTCGGTGGTGTGCAGGCCGGCGTCGGCCATCCCATCGTCGTCGGCGAGCTTGCCGCCGACGTACAGGCCGCCGCCGATGATGAAGGCGCCGGGGATCGCGAGCGACTCCACGATGTGCGAGGTTCGTTGAAGCGCGACGCTCTCCTGGCCGTGCGTGCGAATGAAGTTCGCTGCCGGCCTGTCTACCTGCGCGGCGCCGATGGTGGCAAGGGCGGCTCCGGCGGCGTACGCGAGGTCGTTCGTTTCGAGGACGGATTGCGCGGGACGCGTGGAATCCGCGCTCTGCGCTTCGACCGGTGCAACGAGCGAGATCGAGAGGAGGAGAGCGATCAGCCTAATGTCTTCACCTTCGACTCGGTGATCTCGGTGGACTCAGCCAGATCCGAACGGAACATCTCCTCCGCTTCCTGACCCAGCGCGCGATCCTCGATCAGCGCGTCCAGCTCGTAGTTGATCGCGACACCCAGCGGATTGAAGTCCGTGGACCCTACCCGTACCCAGCGGCTGTCCACCACGCTGGTCTTGGCGTGCATCATCACCCCGTTCCACTCCCATATCCGCACGCCGTTCCGCAGCAACCGCCGGTACACCTGCCTCGTGAGCCGCCTCACCCACGGATGGTCGTACTTGCTCGGCACGAGTATCCGCACGTCCACTCCGTCGAGCGCCGCACCCGCCAGCGCTTCCAGCTCCGCGCTCGACGGATAGAAGTACGCGCTCGCGATCCATATGCACTTCTCCGCCGAGACGGCCTGGATCTGGAGCGCGCGCGCCACTCTCAGGCGCCATGGTTCGCCCTCCACGATGCCGACCACGGAGCCGGCCGAGCGGTCGGGGTCGATGTCCGCTCCGCGCGAGCGACGCACCAGCCGATGCCGCCGCGCCGTACGCCGCTCCTCGCCGTTCGCACGGCGCCACATCGTGTCGAAGGCGCGGGTCATGTCGAGAGCGGCGGGGCCGCTGATTCTCACCGCGGTGTCGCGCCACGGCGCCGTTCTGCGACGCGTTACACCCCCGCTCCACGCCTCGCTGATCCCGATCCCGCCGGTGAGCCCCACCTTTCCATCCACTACCAGGAGCTTGCGATGGTCGCGCGGCACCAGGCCGAGCCAGGCGCGGAAGCCGGGAGGGTTGAAGATCCTCACCTCCACTCCCGTCTCGCGCATCCCGTTCCAGAAGCCGCGCCTGGTCTCCTTGCTACCGATCCAGTCGGCGATGACGCGCACACGCACGCCTCGCAGTGCAGCTGCGTTCAGCGAATCGGCGAAGCGCTGGCCCACGCTGTCGCCCATGAAGATGTAGCTCTCGAGAGAGACGAAGTCGCTCGCACCGTCGATCATCTCGATCATGGCGTCGAAGGTGCGCGGCCCGTCGCGTATCAGCTCGGCGCTGTTCCCGCTCGACGCGTCGGCGGCGGCGATGCGCCAGAGACCGCGTACGAAGGAGGGGCCACGGGGCACGGACACGGGTGCGGCGAGCCCGGCGCCGCCAGCGGGGATCTCCGTGACA
>DASSNR010000344.1:0-4061 GCA_035687925.1 Gemmatimonadaceae bacterium
GGATGCGGGATGCGGGATGCGGGATGCGACCAGCTCGCGGAGACGTGACCCTCTCCTCCGAAGTGGTTCCCGCTTCCCGCTTCCCGATTCCCGCTTCCCGCGCAGTCCCGCTTCCCGCATCCCGCATCCCGCATCCCGCGAACTCGATCTCCGCCCCCTCCGACTTCCCGAGCCAGTTCCGCTGCGCGGTCTTGGTCGACTCGGACCAGTCGATCCAGTCGAGATTCTTCAGCAGCCGCTCGGCGTAATCCGTGATGCGGAAGAACCACTGCTCGAGGAAGCGCTGCTCCACCTTCACACCGGGATGGCGCTCGCACTCGCCGGCGATCACCTGCTCGTTGGCGAGCACCGTCTTGCACTCGGGGCACCAGTTCACCGCCGCCTGCTTCTTGTAGGCGAGCCCCTTGTCCATGAGCTGCAGGAAGATCCACTGCGTCCACTTGTAGTACGCAGGATCCGTGGTCGAGAGCTGGTGCGTCCAGTCGACCATCAACCCCACGCGACGCAGCTGCCGGCGGAAGTTCTCGATGTTCCGCGGAATCAGCTCCATCGGGTGGACGCCGACCTTCAGCGCGTAGTTCTCGGAGTGGATCCCGAACGCGTCGAAGCCGATCGGCTCGAAGACGGTGTGCCCCTTGAGCCGCTCGAATCGTCCATGGATGTCGTTCCCTGTGAACGCGAACACGTTCCCGATGTGCAGCCCCTCGGCCGAGGGGTACGGGAACATCATCAGCTGGTAGAACGGGCGCTCGCCGGTCCAGAGATCCGGGGAGTTGGCCCTGGTCTCTGCCCAGCGCTCCTGCCACTTGCGCTCGACGGCAGCGGGATCGTAGCTCGCCTGCTCTTCAGGACGCTCGGCGAGTGATTGGGTGCGAGATACTGTCATGGTGGTGACGTGAAATCTAGCGACGCAGACAGGCCAGAGAAACGCTCGGGCTACCGTACGCCCCCCCGCACCAGCGCTCCACTTCGCTCCGCATGACCTCACTCACACCGCTCCGGTTGCAGGCTATCCGAGGGAGCCTCGAGCACACCCTGCAGCGCACGGGCGAGACGATCCAGCGACGCATCGTCGCCGCGATCGGCGCCATCGCGCTCATGGGGGTCGTCGCGCTCACGTGGGTGGGGACGACGTGGATCGCGCAGCTCCTCGCCGGACAGCCGACGCAGCGCGTACGCGAGGCGCAGACCGTCGTCCTGCTCGGCGCCGTGGTGCTGCTCGTCCTCCTGCTCGTCTCCCTCACCGTCGTCGGACGCTTCGTCGCGCGGCACGTGACGGAGCCGGCGGCTGCGCTCGCGGCCGTGTCGGAGCGCGTGGCGAGCGGCGATCTCCTCGTGCAGATCGGCGCGACGGCGGCCGACGATGACCTCGGCCGCTTGAGTCGCGCGACGGAGATCATGGTCTCCGAGCTGCGGCGCCTGGTGAGCATCATGCGCGACTCGGCGCGCGAGACAGCGGCAATGTCGGCGGAGATCACGGCGGGCACGGAGCAGATGCGCACCGCCGCCTCCGAGATGGCGCACACGTCGAGCGAGCTGAGTGATCAGGCCACCGGGATGGCGGACACGATTCAGGGCGCGGCCGGCGATGCGACGCGCCTCAAGGCGATCGTGGAGCGGCTGGCCGAGGGGACGCGCGAGGGCGTCTCGCGCAATGCGCGCATTCGCACGCTGGCGTTCGAGAATCGCGGGCGGCTGGACGCGAGCTCCACTGCGCTCGAGCAGCTCGCCGCGGAAGCACGCGCGAACGCCGAAGCCGCGACGGCACTCGCCACCGCATCGGAAGAGATTCGCGCGTTCGTCTACCTCGTGCGCAAGATCGCACGACAGTCGAAGCTGCTCGCGCTCAACGCGTCGATGGAAGCCGCGCGCGCTGGCGAGCAGGGCGAAGGGTTCGCGGTCGTCGCGAGCGAGATCCGCAAGCTCGCCGCGAACTCGACGAACGCCGCCGAGCGCACGGAGCAGATCGTGAACGACGTGCTGCTGCGCGTCGAGGAATCGCGTGCATCGAGCCAGCGCACGGTGGAGACGGTCGCGAACGTGCAGGCCGCCACGCAGGGCGCGGTGAACAGCTTCACGCTCGTGGAGCACGCCGTCATCGAGGCTGAGAGCTGGACGACATCGATCGAGCAGGCGGCCGCGGACTCGAGCGCGCTCATCGGCGAGACGACGACGCGACTCGACGAGCTGGCGCGCGGCACCGAGAGCTTCGCCGCCGCGATGCAGCAGGTTGCCGCATCGGCGGAGCAGCAGAGCGCGAGCACGGAAGAGATCGCGGCCGCCGCCGGCGCGCTGGCCGAGGCGGCTCGCCGCGTCTGGCAGCTCGTGTTGGCGTTCCGCCTCGACGAGAGCCACACCGGCGCGGCGTCGGAGTCTCAGCAGCGCGCCGCGCCGGCGGCCTGACCGCTTCACGCCGCCGGCGGACCGGCCCCCACTTCCACCTCCAGTCTCCGGCGCGGGCTCCGTGACGAGCGCACGACCGTGAGCTGTTGACGGCCTGGTCCCGGGCCGCGCAGCACCGCACCGCCGCTCGGCGGCGGGACGACGAGCACGGAGCGCGTGCTGGGACGGAGCGCCGCACGTGCGACGCTGCCGAGCCCCGATCGTTCGTCCGCGTCCGCGCCGTGTTGTCCCACCACGATGAGATCGGCATCGAAGCACTCGGCGGCTACCAGCAGCTCGTGCCGAGGATCGCCGATCGTCGCCGCGCTCGACTCGTGCGCGGGATCGATCCCTGCGGTACGCATTCGCGACTGCAGCCACGTGTGCGCCGCATCGCGCACACCGTGCGCGCCGTGGCGTGCGTCGTCTGACGTGCGCGCCGCGTCATCCACCGCGCCGGCGCCCGCTGCATCGAGGTATGCGCGGATCGTGTCGTGCACGACGTGCAGCGCGGTGATCGACGCGTCGCACTGCACGCCGAGCCGCCGCGCCCAGCGCAGCACGTCGAGTCCGACCTCCGACTCATCGATCGGTGCGAGAATGTGGTGCGGCGTCGCGCGCAGCGTGCGCGCGGCGAGGAGCACCGGGAGCGGCGAGCGGCGCGTGAGACGATCGGCCGTCGTCCCCATGCCGCGTCCAGTGCGCGCACGCTGCCCGGCGCGACCGATCACGATGAGCTCGGCCTCCACTTCAGCCGCGGCGTGCACGAGCTCCTCGGCGGGCTCGCCCGCGCGGACGCTCGTGATGCATCGCACGGCACCGATGCTGTTTGCCAGCCCGCGCAATCCCTGCCTCGTTGCGTCGCGTGCATGCTCGAGCAGGTGATCCGAGCCCGGCAGCTCACGTCGCAGAAAACCGGGCGGCGGCGCGAGCGGAACCACATGGACCAGTGCCAGCTCGGCATCCGGCGCGAGGTGGCGCGCGGCCCATCGCGCCGTACCGAGTGATGCGTCGCTGAAGTCGATGCCGAGGACCACTCGTTTCAGGAACATCGCATCCTCCGCGTCGTGATCGACTGCGGTCGTGGAAATGCTAACGCGCCGCGGCCGGCACGGGCCGGTCCGTATCATCCGGCCGGCGCATCGCGTCGCGCACGTCGGAACCGTTCGCGCCGCGCTCGTTGACCTGGTGATGAATCACGTGCGCCAGCCCGAGCGCAGCGACAGGGCCGACGCGTCGCGGGAGAAAGAGCTCGAACCCGAACGCGGGCTCGGTGGTCACCATCGGCGCTCGCCCCGGCGCGATCAGCTGGCCAACGGGGCGGCCATCGAGGAGCAACCACTCTTGCGAGCCGTCGGGCCGCACGATGATCTCCGAATCGCCACGTGTGTCGGCCTCGTCGAGATGCTCGCGCACGGACCAGCGCACGAGTGCGGCGTGCGCTGCGAGCGCCGCGGTGAGCGCGTCGCCCGTACTGCCGAACCCCACGAACCCGATCCCCCTCCCCTCGATCCAACCGATCGCTCGGCCGTGCGCGTGCAGCACGAAGCCGCCCGAATCGCTGCTGTATGCCGTCAATGACATGGTCTGTCCTCCGTGACTGCTCTGGGGGACCGGTGGTGGCCGATGGCGCCCGACGTGGCAAAGGGAGTCGCGTGTCCAACTGCCCGGGTACTTCG
>DASSNR010000359.1:0-5209 GCA_035687925.1 Gemmatimonadaceae bacterium
CACCGGTTGCCCACGGCGGCCGGACCCGTCCGGTGCTATGCGCCGCTTCCCCTTGCGTCACAAGGGGGCGCATCGCATCTTCTTCTGACACCCGAACGGAGAATGCGATGAGCGACCTGGACGTGAGCCTCATGCGCGGCACGCTCGATCTCCTGATCCTGAAAGCACTGAGCTGGGGCCCGCAGCACGGCTACGCGGTGGCCGAGTGGATCGAGCAGGCGACAGGCTCCGCGCTCCTCGTCGAGGAGGGGACGCTCTACCCTGCCCTCCACCGCCTCGAGCGTAAGGGATGGATCGAGGCCGAATGGGGGCTCTCCGAGAACAACCGGCGCGCCAAGTTCTATCGCCTGAGCCGGACCGGCCGAGCGCATCTGCACGCCGGCACGTCGTCGTGGCAGCGCTTCGTGGAGGCGGCGGGACGCGCACTCCGCGCCACCGCGCCCCGGACGGCCTGATGTCGGGGCGGGGCTGGCGACGAGCGTTCCGGCTCGCCGTCGGAAAGCATCATGTGGACCGAGCCGTGGACGAGGAGCTCGCGTTTCACATCGAGATGCGGACGCGCAAGCTGATGGCCGCCGGACTCACCCCTGAGGCGGCTCGCGCGCAGGCACTCCAGCAGTTCGGGGACATGAGCGCCGTGCGCACCGAATGTCTGACCATCGACCACGAATTGGAGCGAGCCATGACGCGCACGAATCATCTGGACGACCTGCGGAAGGATATGGGGTACGCCGTGCGGACGCTCACGCGTCAGAAGGGATTCAGCGCGGTCATGCTGCTCATCCTGGCGCTCGGCATCGGCGCGAATACGGCGATCTTCACGCTCATCGACGCGTTTCTGCTGCGCACGCTCCCCGTGCCCCATCCGGAGCAGCTGATCACGATCGGCGATCCCACGCGCACGGGTGGCGTCTCGGAGGGCACCCCGCGGACAGATATCGTGTCCTATCCGGTGTACGCGGATCTGCGCGACCAGAACCACGCAGTCACCGGGCTCTACGCATCGGGGCGGACCGGCCGGCTCGATGTCCTCATTGGCGACACGAATGGCGCGGGCGCATCCGTGAGCGGTGGGGCCGAGCATCCACGCGGGCGCTTCGTTTCGGGGAACTACTTCCGCGTCCTGCAGGTGCCGGCCTATGCGGGTCGCACCTTCGCGCCTGACGAAGACCGCGTCCCAGGTGACGATCCCGTCGTGGTCATCAGCTACGCGTACTGGCAGCAGCGTTTCGCCGGCGCGCGCTCCGCCATCGGGCGCACGATCACGGTGAATGGTACGCCGCTGACGATCATCGGGGTGACGCCGCCGGGATTCACGGGCGACATCGTGGGCCAGCCGACCGAGATGTGGCTCCCGCTCATGATGCAGCCCTCGATCATGCCGCACAGTCCGTGGCTCACCGATCGCAGCGTGAGCTGGCTGATTCTCATGGGGCGCCTCACGCCGGGAGTGACGCTCGCGCAGGCACGCACCGAATTCGCCACGCTCGAGCGGCGATCGCTCACGACGCACGCGGCCGGGAATGACCTGGCCGCCATCGAGGGGAATCTCCGCGACCGACCAGTGCAAGTGGAGTCGGGCGCGCGCGGCTTCTCGTACTACCGTAGCAGATACGCGACGTCGCTGATCACGCTCATGGCGGCCGTCGTGCTGGTGCTGTTGGTGGTGTGCGCGAACGTGGCCAACCTCATGCTGTCACGGGCGGCCGCGCGCGGACGCGAGATGAGCGTCCGGATGGCGCTGGGCGCCGGCCGCTGGCGTCTCATCCAGCAACTGCTTACCGAGAGCATACTGCTCGCCGTCATCGGCGGCGCGCTGGGCCTCCTGCTTGCGTTCTGGGGCAGCACCGCGATCCTCCGTCTCGCCGGCTTCAGCACGACTCCGATCGACGCACATCCGGACGGCCGAATCCTCGCCTTCACCGCCCTGCTGTCGCTCGTCACCGCCGTCCTCTTTGGTCTCATGCCAGCGCTGCGCGCCACACGCGTCCAGTTGGCCGCCTCGCTCCGCACGCAGGGACGCGGCGTTACGGGAGCGGCGGGCGGACCAGGTAAGTTGGCGCTCGGCAAATTGCTCGTCGTCGGGCAAGTGGCGCTTTCGATGCTCCTCCTCGTCGGCACGGGGATGTTGGTGCGCAGTACGCAGCGGCTGGAGCACGCCGACCTGGGCCTCGCGCGCGACCATCTCACGATCGCGGAAATCGATGCGGGGAGGAGCGGCTACAAGGGCGCTCGACTCGTCGCCCTCATGCGCGATCTCACAGCTCGCGTGCAGCGGATCCCGGGTGTGGCCGGCGTGTCGCTCTCGGAGAACGGCATCTTCAGCGGCACCGAATCAGGGACGACGCTCCAGGTGGAGGGATTCCAGGCGCGCGCCGATTCGGACACCGTCGTCGCATACGACGATGTCGCCCCCAACTACTTTCACGCGATCGGCGCCCATATCCTGCGCGGACGCGACTTCGATGCGCGCGACAACGAGTCGGGACCCAAGGTCGCCATCCTGAACGAAACGATGGTCCGGTTCTTCTTCCCGAACGGTGATGCGATCGGCCATCATCTGACCGTCGACAGCGCGACGTACGAGATCGTCGGCGTGGTCGCGGATGTCCAGGATCACGCCATACGCAAGCCCCCCCTCCGTCGCCTCTACATGCCGATGGTGCAGATGCAGGAGGTGCCGTCCTCGTTCAAGATGGAGATCCGTTCGGCAGGAGACCCGGCGAAGGTGGTCGTACCGGTACGCCGCGCGCTGCTCGGGGCCGATCCTTCGCTCGTCGTGCTGAGCGTCGATCCGCTCACCGATCTCATCCGCGACTCGATCAGCCAGGACCGGTTGGTCGCGCAGGTCGTGATGTGTTTCGGCGTCTTGGCGCTCGTGCTCGCCGCGCTGGGGCTCTACGGCGTGATGGCCTACGCTACCGTGCGCCGCACGAGCGAGTTCGGGCTCCGCATGGCGCTCGGCGCCGAGCCGGGCGCCGTGACACGACTGGTGCTGCGCGAGGCGATGCTGCTCGTTGCCGGCGGCGTACTCCTCGGTCTCCCGGTCGCGCTACTGGCAACGCGACTGCTCGCGGGACAGCTCTTCGACATCGGACTCGTGGACCCGCCATCGATTGCACTGGCCGTCGCGGTCCTCGGCGCGAGCGCGCTGCTGGCCGGGTATCTCCCGGCGAGACGCGCTGCGAGTGTGGCACCGTTGGTGGCGTTGCGCTCGGAGTGAGGCGCTCGGATAATGCGAGCACAGCGAGGAATCTCCACGATGTTTGTCATCCCGAGCACAGCGAGGGATCTCCACTCGCCGGTCCGAGATTCCTCGCTGCGCTCGGAATGACAGCCGACGCTGTTACACGCGCGCGAGCTCCAAAATCGACGACGCTTTCCGCCACTCCTCCTGTCGTCGTGCGCGCTGCTGGGGCGTCGCGAAAAGTCCCAGCACACGCCAGATCCATGCGCCGCGCATCATGCGGTTCAGGCGGACCGCCTCATCCATCACCGAGCGCGACTCGGCGACCCGCCATCCATAGGGACGGAAGAACTCGCCGCCCTCGGCGGGCCCGAAGTGCATCGGCGCTCTTGCGGCGCCGAGCTGCTTGCCCCACATGCGCTGCATCATGCGCAGAATGTACGGTGATGCGATCTCCGTGATCCACGAGGTGAACGACGGTTGCGCATGGAGATCGGTGGCGAGCGCACCGACCTGCTCGGGTGTGAGATACGCGAGCAGCCCCTCGCTCACGACGAGCACGCGACGCGCGTCGCTGCCCAGCCGAGCAAAGAGTGCGCGCCGCGCGTCTGTGTCGGTGAGGTCCACCGCCGCGGTCTCGAGCACGCAGCGCGGGCGTTCGGCCGCCATCTGCTCGGCCTTGTAGGCCAGGATGCCAGGGAGATCGACATCGACCCACCGGAGCGTGGACGGCAGCGGCAGGCGATACGGCCGCGCATCGAGCCCGGCCGCCAGATTGAGGACGAGATCGACGGCGTCACGCTCGATCACGTGCATGATGAGCTCGTCGAACACCGCGGTGCGAACGATCATCGGCCAGGCCATCGACCGGCCGCGCCGCATCGTGCGCACGATCTCCTCGCCCCGCGCACCAGCGAGTCGCCGAGCATAGGGATCGCGGAAGATCGCGTCCGGCCGCTCGGATTCCATCGCGCGGTACACTGCCACCCATCGTGCCGTGTCGGAGACGTTCCCGATGACTGGCGACGCGGCCGGTCTTGCTTCCGTATCGATCATGGCGCTACCCTCAGGCATGGGCCCACTTCTTCTGGCGGTAATGATCGCCGGCGCCCCGGCGCCGCGCAACGCGGACTCCACCGCGCTCTTCATGGCACCGGGGATCTCGCACGAGCTGGCCGAGCATCGCGCGGCGCAGATCCGCAATGTGCGCTACGATCTCACCCTCGACGTCACGCGTCGCGACACGGCGGTGGGGCACGTCGCGATCGACTTCGATCGCGTGCAGTCGGGTGATGTGATCCTCGACTTCCGCGGGCTGTCGCTCGCGTCGCCGGTCGCGAACGGACACCCGATCGCGGGACTCGAAAACAACGGCGCGCATCTGCGCATCCCCGCGGCGTCGCTCGCGGACGGCGCCAATCATCTCGAGTTCGACTTCACGTCGGCCATCGCACCCGCCGGCGCGAGCATCATCCGCTTCCACGATACGGCGGACGGCGCAGACTACCTCTACACGCTGCTCGTTCCCGCGGATGCGAACCTGCTCTTCCCGTGCTTCGATCAGCCCGATCTCAAGGCGCGCGTCACCTTCACGCTCACGACGCCGCGCATATGGCGAGCGCTCGCCAACGGCAAACAGCTCTCGGCAGACACGAGCGGCGCGCACATCACCTATCACTTCGCGCGCACCGAGCCGATCAGCACCTATCTCATCGCGTTCGCCGCCGGTCCATGGAAGACGTTCAGCGCCACCCACGATGGACGCACCATCACGATGTACGTGCGCGCTTCGCGGGCAAAGGAAGTGGAATCGGACACGCTGCTCGCGCTCAATGCGCGCGCGCTCACGTGGCTCGAAGGGTACTTCGACACGCCCTTCCCCTTCGACAAGTTCGCCTTCCTGCTTGCGCCGGCGTTTCCGTTCGGTGGGATGGAGCACCCGGGCGCGATCTTCTACAACGAGGAATCGTTCATCTACCGCGAGCGGCCGACGCTCAACCAGCGACTCGGCCGCGAGGCCAC
>DASSNR010000361.1:0-7786 GCA_035687925.1 Gemmatimonadaceae bacterium
GGGGAGCCGAGATGGCTCCCCCGTTTTGCATCGCGCCCCCAGCCTCAGTACATCCCGCCCATGCCGCCGCCCGGCGCGGCCGGCGCGGGTGCGGGCGGCTCCTTCTTCTCGACGACGAGCGCTTCCGTCGTGAGGAGCAGACCCGCGATCGACGCGGCGTTCTGCAGCGCCGTGCGCGTCACCTTGGTCGGGTCGATGACGCCCGCATCCACCAGGTTCTCGTACGTGTCGGTGAGCGCGTTGTAGCCGTAGTTGTCCGGCTTGCCCGTGCGCACCTTCTCGACGACGATCGAGCCTTCGCCGCCCGCGTTCTGCACGATCATTCGCATCGGCTCCTCGACCGCGCGGCGCACCAGCTCGACACCGATCTGCTCATCCGTGTCCTCGAGCTTGAGCTTGCCCAGCGCACGCTGCGCACGGAGCAGGGCGACGCCGCCGCCCGGGACGATCCCTTCCTCGACGGCCGCGCGCGTGGCGTGCAGCGCGTCCTCGACGCGGGCCTTCTTCTCCTTCATCTCGGCCTCGGTCGCGGCACCGACGTTGATCACCGCTACACCGCCGGCGAGCTTGGCGAGCCGCTCCTGCAGCTTCTCCTTGTCGTAATCCGACGTCGACTTGTCGATGGCGACGCGGATCTCGTTGATGCGGCCCTGGATCTTGTCCTCGGCGCCCGCACCGTCGATGATCGTCGTGTTGTCCTTGTCGATGACGATCCGCTTCGCCTTGCCCAGGTCGTTGACCACGGCGTTCTCGAGCTTGAATCCGACTTCCTCGGAGATCACCTGGCCACCGGTCAACACCGCGATGTCCTGCAGCATGGCCTTGCGACGATCACCGAAGCCCGGCGCCTTCACCGCACACACGCGCAGCGTGCCGCGCAGCTTGTTGACGACGAGCGTCGCGAGCGCCTCGCCCTCGACATCCTCGGCGATGATCAGGAGCGGACGGCCCATCTGCGCGACTTTCTCGAGGATCGGGAGCAGATCCTTCATCGACGAAATCTTCTTGTCGTGGATGAGGATCAGCGCATCCTCGAGCACCGCTTCCATCTTCTCGGGATCGGTGACGAAGTAGGGCGAGAGATAGCCGCGGTCGAACTGCATCCCCTCGACCGTCTCGAGGTTGGTCTCGAGGCCGCGCGCCTCCTCGACCGTGATCACGCCGTCCTTGCCTACCTTGTCCATCGCCTCGGCGATGAGGTTGCCGATCTCGGCATCGTTGTTGGCCGAGATCGTGCCGACCTGGGCGATCTCCTTCCGGCCGCTCGTGGGGACGCTGATCTTCTTCAGCTCATCGACCGTCGCTGCCACGGCCTTGTCGATGCCGCGCTTGAGCGCCATCGGATTCACGCCGGCGGTGACGTTCTTGAGCCCCTCACGGAAGATCGCCTGCGCGAGCACGGTGGCGGTGGTGGTGCCGTCGCCGGCGAGGTCGGAGGTCTTGGTCGCGACCTCCTTCACCATCTGCGCGCCCATGTTCTCGATCGGATCGGCGAGCTCAACTTCCTTGGCGACCGTCACGCCATCCTTGGTGACGGTGGGTGCACCGAACTTCTTGTCGATGACGACGTTCCGCCCCTTCGGGCCCAGCGTCACCTTCACCGCATCCGCGAGCTTGTCGACGCCGCGCTTGAGCGCGGCACGCGCCTCGGTGTTGAAGTACAGGTCTTTACTAGCCATAGGTCTGCTCTATGTGGTGGAGAGTTTTTTGTTAGTCGTCAGTTGTCAGCTCTCAGTCGTCAGCCTGCAGTGGTCAGTGCGAATCGAAACCGCCCGAGGGTGTTTCGGACGACTGACGACCGACGACTGACAACTGTCGTCATCAGCTCACGATCGCGAGGATATCCGACTCGCGGAGGATCAGGTACTGCTCGCCATCGAGGGTGACCTCGGTGCCGCTGTACTTGCCGTAGAGCACCTTGTCGCCAACCTTGACCTCCATGGGGACGCGCTTGTCCTTCTCGAAGCGGCCCGGGCCAGCAGCAACGACTTCACCCTCCTGGGGCTTTTCCTTCGCGGTATCGGGGATGTAGAGCCCGCCGCGCATCTGCTCGCTCTCCTCGAGCGGCTTCACGACGACACGATCGGCCAGCGGCGAGACCTTCACCGCGGCTGCACTCTTGGTGGCCATGAGTCGTGCTCCTCCTGGGTCTATGGGTTCAGTGATTCCGTGTGGGTGGCGATTGGTTGTTAGCACTCTCGACTAGAGAGTGCCAACAACCAACGAAACTACGCCGCCACACGGCTGGCGTCAATGCCGCTGCGTCCTGCCGCACGGCGTGTACCAGCCGTGTTTGCCAATGTGAGCCACTCGGAAGCGTCCGGATCGCCGCTCTGGCAAACCGCGGCGGAGCGATCTGCCGGCCGGACAGACCGCCCGCGGCGTCGCACGCCCGCCGACGGGATTCCCCGGGCCCCTGCGTGTGCGCCGCTGCGCACCGTGGGCGACCGCTCAGGCGCGACAGGCGCCCGTGAGCAGCTCGTGCGCCATACGCAAACCGTACAGCGTGAGGAAGGGCTCGACCAACTGCACCTCGGTGCACAACGGTGCGATCGACTCGGCGAGTCCGCCCGTCGCGACCACGCGCGGCACGGAGCTCGTGGGCCACTCGCGCTTGATGCGGCGCACGAGGCCATCCACTTCATCGGCCGCACCGAACATCACCCCGGACCGGATGCATTCCTCCGTCCGCTTGCCGATGGCCCGCGCCGGCGGAAGCAGCTCGGTGGCGGGGAGCTTCGACGTGCGCCGCACGAGAGTATCGGCCGACGTGCGCACGCCCGGTGCGATGATCCCGCCCAGGAAGATGCCGTCCGCCGTGATGCAGTCGTACGTCGTCGCCGTGCCGAGGTCGACGACGATCGTGTCACACTTGTACATGCGACTGGCTGCGAGCGTATTGATGATGCGATCCGCGCCCACAGTGCGCGGCTCATCGACGTCGAGCACGATCGGAAGTGGCGACCCGGCATCGACGATCACCGGCTCGACCGCCAACCAGTGCGCGCACGCCTGCGCCAGCGGAACGGTAACGGGTGGCACCACGGAGCCGATCACCGCTCCGGTCACAGCGCTGCGCGCGATCTGTTGCGACGAGAGGAGGGCGTCGAGCAGGAGCCCGAACTCATCCGGTGTGCGCGCCACATCCGTCATGATGCGCCAGTGCGCCTGGAGCTCGGGTCCTGCAAAGAGCCCGATGGTCGTCTCGGTATTACCGACGTCGAATGCGACGATCATGCATCCTCCTCCAGGACGAGAGAGCCACTGGTGCATGCGACATCACCGGCGGCGGTGCGAACAATGAGTGCCCCACGCGCGTCGATCCCGTGCACGACGCCGAGTGCGGGCTCGCGGCACGTGCGTCCGCGCGCCAGATCGCGCTCCGCGAATGCGGCGAGCTCGTGCTCGCCGAGCAACCCCCGCGCGTCCGTGGCAGCGCGGAGCGCCGGGACGAGCTCGGCCAGCACCTCGGCGCGATCCGACGTACCCTCGAGTGCCGCCGCGCCGGGGATGTCCGCAGGAACGCGGATGTTGATGCCGAACCCGATCGCGACCCAGTCGATCCGCTCGTCACGCCAGCGCGATTCGACGAGGATCCCGGCGAGCTTCCCTGCGCCCACATACAGATCGTTGGGCCACTTGAGGCGCACGGGCGACGACGCATAGCGATCGAGCACGCGTGCGGCGCGGAGTCCGAGTCGAAGCGAGAGCAATTGCACCGCAGCAGGATCGACGGGACGTTCGATGAGGGTGAGCCAGATGCCGGCGCCAGGCGCGGACGTCCAGCGGCGCCCATGTCGCCCGCGGCCAGCGTGCTGCTGGTCGGCCACGATCAGCGTCCCGGCCGGTGCACCCTCCGCCGCGAGACCATGCGCCACATCGAGCGTGGACGAGACGGCATCGTACAGCGCGAGACGTGGGACATCGAGCAGCGTCCGGAGTGTCTCCGCGCTGCGGCCATCGTACGTGGTGGACGTGATCACTTCCGTGTGAGAAGATGGTGCGATCGTCAGGCGCGAACGGCGGCGAAGGCGAGCATCGCGCACAGCATCGCGAGCTTGAAGAGCGTCGGGGCGCCCGTGCGCCCGCGCATCACGGCACGTACGGCGAGCGCGCAGAGCACGAGCGCGGGAACGAGAATGATCGCGAAGCGCGGCCGCCCGGCGACGAGCGGAACGAGCATCACGACGAAGAGCGCCAGTGCGGCAAGCAGAAAGATACGCGCGGCTGACGGACTCACGACAGCGACCGTGCGCCGTGCGAGCGCATCGCCGGCGGCATCATCGAGGTCCTTGGCGAGCTCGCGCGCGAGATGAAGCGGCGCGGCGACGGCCACGAGCACCAGACCCGCGTTCGGATGGCCGACAGCCCACGCACCGTACAAAAATGGGAGCGACGCGAGGATCGCCACGACGACGTTCCCGGCAAGTCCGTGGCGCTTGAGCCACGGGCTGTACCCCCACATCACCGTGAGCACGCCGACGCTCAACAGCCCCAGCACCGGGCGCGCGACCGTCGCCAGCACGAGGCCGATGGCGGCGGCACTCCACGCGATCGCATTCGCCGCGCGCACGCTCAGGGCCCCGGAGGGAAGCGGCCGCGTGGGATGCGCAATGCGATCGATGTCCTGATCGGCGATGTCGTTCCACGCGTTCGCCGAGGCGGTGAATGCGATCGCGGCGCACGCGGCGGCGAACACGCGAGCCCACGCACCCCACCCCGCCCACCACGCGCCGAGCAGCACACCCGCGGCCGCGATGAGCGCGTTCTGCCAACGCACGAGCGCGAGCACCGCGTCAGCCGAGGACACGTTGATAGAATGCTTCGTACCGAGCGACGATTTCCTGCTCGGAAAATCGAGCACGCGCGGCGTTGGTCGCTGCGTCGCTCATCGTTTGCCACCGCTCGCGGTTCACGAGAATCGCGCACGCGGCCTCCGCCATCGCGTCGACATCGCCCACGGGACACAGCGCGCCGGTCACGCCATCCTCGACGACTTCCGGAAGACCGCCCGCGTTCGACGCCACGACCGGCACGCCACTGGCGAGCGCTTCGAGCGCGCTCAGCCCGAACGACTCGCTGCGACTCGGCAGCAGAAAGAGATCGGCGCTCGCAAGCAGGGGAGCGACCGCGTCGAGGCGCCCCGGGAAGTACGCGTCGTCCTGCACGCCGAGCTCGCGCGCTTCCTGCTCGGCCACCATGCGCTCCGGGCCGTCGCCCACCATCACGAGCGCACACGGGATCAGACGACGCACCTTGGCGAAGATCTTCACGACGTCGGCAACGCGTTTGACGGGGCGAAAGTTCGACACGTGCATGAGGATCGCGCGGTCGCGCCCCAACTGCTCGCGGAGGACGGGTGCATACCGCTGTCGATCGTAGATCGCGGGATCGATGAAGTTGTGGATGACGTCGATGTGGCATCCGGTGCAGCCGAATGTGGCGAGTGTCTCGTCCCGGAGGAAGCGCGACACGGCCGTGAGGCCATCAGAGCGCTCGATGGAGAACTTGGTGATCGCGCGGAACGACGGATCCTGGCCGATGAGCGTGATATCGGTGCCGTGGAGCGTCGTCACGATCCGGATGTCATTGCCGTTCTCTTCGAGCATCTCGCGCGCGATCCACGCGCTGGTGGCGTGCGGGATCGCGTAGTGCGCATGGAGCAGGTCGAGCTTGTAGGAGCGCGCGACCTCATGCATGCGCACGGCGAGCGCGAGGTCGTACGGCGGGTACTCGAAGAGCGGGTAGCGGACGACATCCACCTCGTGGAAGTAGACGCGCGGCAGGAAGGCGGGGAGCCGAAAGGGCTGCTGATACGTGATGAAGTGCACCTCGTGCCCGTGCGCCGCGAGCGCGATCCCGAGCTCGGTCGCGACGGCGCCCGAGCCGCCGTACGTCGGATAACAGGTGATGCCGATCTTCATTGCGCTGCCTCATCTTCGCTCGCGGTCCACCACGCCTCCGCCCTGCGCATCGCATCGCGCGACGTGGGGTCGAGCATGGTCACGCGGGCGCCTGTCAACTGATGTCGGAACCACGTGCGCTGCCGTTTGGCGTACTGTCGCGTGTGGATCGTCACCTGCTCGATCGCAGCCGCCCGGGAGATGTGGCCGCGCACGTACTCGCGAACGATCGAGTACCCGGTCGCGTTCCAGGCGGGTGCGTCGTCGGGAAGCTCGCTCACGAGCGAGGCCACTTCGTCGGGCCATCCAGCCGCGAACATCGCGGACACGCGCTCCGCGATCCTGACTCGCAACGTGGCGCCGGGATCGACGACAAGATACCGCGCAGCAACGCCCGCGGAGCGGCCGCCGCGCGTGTGCCACTCGGAGATCGGGACGCCGGTGAGGAGCGCGACCTCGACGGCGCGCAGCAGCTGCGTGCGGCCGAGGTGTGCGCGCGCGGGATCGAGCGGCTCGCACCAGCGGCGGAGCTCGGCGGTGGGCAGCGCATCGAGCACGTGCGCGAGGACTCGGCGTCGCGCGGGATCGAGCTCCGGCTCGGCGAACAGCGGCGCGGTGAGCGCGCGAATATAGAAGCCGGTGCCGCCGACGACGACTGGCACCGCGTTCGTGGCCGCACACTCGGCGAGCCATCGCTGTGCACCCTCGGCCCATGCGGCCGCCGAGTAGCGCTCGGTCGGGCTCGCGACATCGACGCCATGGTGCGGAACGCGCATCTGTTCGGCGATCGTCGGCTTCGCGGTCCCGATGTCGAAGCCGCGGTAGATCTGGCGCGAGTCCGCGCTCACGATGTGCGCGCCGAACCGCTCGGCGAGCGCCATGGCGAGCGTCGTTTTCCCCGCCGCCGTGGGCCCGCAGATGATGCGAAGCTCAGCGTCGACCAAAGCGGCGCTCGATCTCGTCCCAGGAGAGATGCACGATCGTCGCGCGGCCGTGGACGTCGTGCGCAGGGAGCGTCGTGGAGGCGAGGGCGACGTACAGCGCGCGCATCTCACCGAGCGAGAGCGCATCGCCGGCCTTGATGGCGGCCTTGCAGGCGAGCGTCGCCGCGAGATGCTCGTGGCGCGTGGCGGCCGACGCGTGTCGACTCCCTGTGAGCGCGTCGAGCGTTTCGCGCAGGCAGCGCGACGCATCGAAGCGGGGGTGCGGCATGGGGACGCTGCTCACGATGAGCGTGTGTCCCCCGAAGCCCTCGATCTCGAAGCCCAGCCGCTCGAAGAGATCGCGATGCTCCTCGAAGGCGTCTCCCTCCGCGGGTCCCAAATGTAACGTGATCGGAAAGAGCAGCCGCTGCGAGGGCGACTCACCGCGCTCGAGCGTGCGCATGAACCGCTCGTACAACACGCGCTCGTGCGCCGAGTGCTGATCGATGAGCACCACACCGTGCTCGCGCTCGAACATCAGATACGTGCGGTGCAGCTGGACGAGGGACGGCACGTCGATGTCTGCCTCGGCGGCCGGCGTGCCATTTAGTTCCGCCGTGCGTGCGTCGCCGGCGCCGGCGAGCAGCGGCGCATCGTCCGCAGACAGGCCCGGGCCGTGGAGTATCTCGACATCCACGCCCGCATCGGTGAATACGGCGGGCGGTGACGTCCACCCACGCGCGCCGATGGCTACGGCGCTCTCGACGCCGCCCAGGGCGTGCCGCACCGCGTGCTCGACTGCGCGCTCCACCGACCAGCGATCGCGAAAGCGCACCTCGGCTTTGGTGGGGTGGACGTTCACGTCCAGGTCATCTCCGGGCAGCACGATGTCGAGCAGCAGCGTCGGGCGAACGCCGGCCGGGATGGTGGAGCGATACGCGGCCTCGGCTGCGCGCACGA
>DASSNR010000371.1:0-9736 GCA_035687925.1 Gemmatimonadaceae bacterium
CGGCCACGGACTCGCCGGGACCGCCGGGATGTTCGACAGACTCGGCTTCCGCCCCGGCCGCCTCTTCGCGACGATGGCCGTGGCCGCCGAACCAGCCGAAGAGCTTCTGTGTTCCGTGGGCGGACATGAGGAGCCCGAGGACCAGGCGCGCGATCAGCAGCCCGGCGCTCAGGGCGAACACATCGGGGGTGTTTGGTATCATCATGGTACGAATGAATACGGATTGCCGCGATGCGTGCGGCGAGCACGCCGCAGCACATACTCACGAACGACGGGAGCGCAGCGCATGTTCCCGAGCACTCCGCCGGCATCCGGCACCTTCGGGCTCGCGCGCGGCGGCATCGCGCGCAGGCGCTCACCCGACCCGAGTGGGCGCAGCTGCTGCGCGCGCAACCGTGCCGTGCTCGTGCTGTGCTCGCACCGTGCGGGCCGCCGTCACCATGGCCCGTATCGCGGGTTGCACTTCCTCCCATCGCCTGGTCTTCAGCCCGCAGTCCGGGTTCACCCAGAGCTGCTCGGGCGTGAGGACCTCGAGCGCTCGCCCGAGGAGCGCTTCGATCGCCTGCGCCGATGGAACGGCCGGCGAATGCACGTCGTAGACACCGGGGCCCACGGCGTTCTGATAATCCACGCGAGCGAACGTCTCGAGGAGCTCCATCCCCGAGCGCGCGCTCTCGATCGAGAGTACGTCCGCGTCGAGATACGCGAGCATGTCGGCGATGTCATCGAACGCCGAGTAGCACATGTGGGTGTGCATCTGCGTGCGATCGGCGACGCCGGACGACGCCAGGCGGAACGCGTTTACCGCCCATCGCAGATAATTCCGCCACCCCTGCGCGCGCAGCGGCAGCCCTTCGCGGAGCGCGGGCTCATCGATCTGAATGACGCGGATCCCGGCTGCCTCCAGATCGACGGTCTCATCGCGGATGGCGAGCGCGAGCTGGCGGCACACTTCCTCGCGGGGGAGGTCGTCACGAACGAACGACCACTGGAGCATCGTCACCGGCCCGGTGAGCATCCCCTTCACGGGCTTGGATGTGAGCGACTGCGCGAACGTCGCCCACGCGACCGTCATGGGATGTGGACGCGAGACGTCGCCGGAGATGATGGGCGGCTTCACGCACCGCGAGCCGTAGCTCTGCACCCATCCATGCTGCGTGAACGCGAAGCCGGTGAGCTGCTCACCGAAATACTCCACCATGTCGTTGCGCTCGAATTCGCCGTGCACGAGCACGTCCAGCCCCGCGTCCTCCTGAAAGCGGATGGCCTGCTGGATGCGCGAGCGGAGGAACGTGTCGTACTCGTTCCGCGTCACGTGTCCCGCGCGGAAGGCAGCGCGCACGCGACGGAGCTCGGCCGTCTGCGGGAAGGAGCCGATGGTCGTCGTCGGCAGCAGCGGCAGCGCCAGTGCCTCGGCCTGGAGCTCGCGACGCTCACCATAGGGTGCGCGCTGGAGCATGTCCTCGGTGATCGCCCGCTCGCGCTCGCGGACGGCATGGTCGTGCGTGCGGGGCGATGTCCGCCGCCGCTCGCGCGCCCGGCGCGCCTCGTCGAACTGCGCGCGCACCGTGCTCGGCCCATCGCGCAGCGCGGTGGTGAGCGTGGCGACCTCCTCGAGCTTCTGCGTGGCGAAGGCGAGCCAGCCGTGCAGCTCGTCGTCCAGTGCGGGCTCACTCGCGAGGTCGACGGGCACGTGCAGGAGCGAGCACGAGGGTGCGACGAGCACGCGCTCGCCGCCCAGCGCCCGCGCAGCCTGCGCCAATCGCGCGAGCGCGGCATCGAGGTCGGCGCGCCACACGTTGCGGCCGTCGATCACGCCGAGTGAGAGCGACATGCTGTCCGGTATGCGATGGAGCGCGGGCGCGAGCTGGCCCGGTCCACGCACGAGGTCCAGATGCAGCGCCGCCACGGGGAGGGAGAGCGCCGTGGCGAGATTCTTCCCGAGGTCGCCGAAGTACGTGGCCACGAGTACCCGGGGGCCGGCTGTCCCCAGGCGCTCGTACGCGGACTGATACGCACGCCGCTGCTCGGATGTGAGATCGAGGACCAGGCACGGCTCATCGAGCTGCACCCACGCGGCGCCCGCGGCATGGAGCCGTGCGAGCAGCTGCTCGTACACGGGGAGCACCGCATCGAGGAACGCGAGCGTGGGCTGTGCCGTGCGATGATTCTTCGCCAGCCGCAGGAACGACAGCGGCCCGAGCAGCACGGGGCGCGTGGTGATCCCGAGCGCTTTCGCCTCCTCGAATTCATCGATCGGCTTCGTGGAGGCGGGGTGGAGCTCCTGCGCAGCATCGAGCTCGGGGACGATGTAGTGGTAATTCGTGTCGAACCACTTCGTCATCTCCATCGCGGGCACGGTGGTCCGACCATCCGAGAGCCCGCGCGCCATCGCGAAGTAGCGCTGGACGTCGTCCAGCGTCGTGCGCTGGGCAAATCGCTGTGGCACGGCGCCGAGCATCACCGCCGTGTCGAGCACGTGATCGTAGAGGGAGAAGTCGTTCGACGGGATGTGCTCGATGCCGAGCCCTGCCTGTCGGTGCCAGTTGGCGCGACGAATGTCAGCGGCGGCCGAGGCGAGCTCCGCCGCGCTCGAGCGTCCCGCCCAGTATTCCTCGAGTGCGCGCTTGAGCTCGCGGTCGGGCCCGATGCGCGGAAAGCCGAGGTTGGAGGCGATGGACATGTGCAGCTCCAGCGAAGGTGAAGGGTGATCGAGCCGCCGGCTCTGTGGCGAGTCGTGCGTCATCCGCAAGCTCGTTCGATTCACCCTCTCCCAGCGTGACGGATGTCACCCGCGCTCGCGGACGACGCATCGGAACGGTGCAGCGCGCGCTCGAAGAGGGCGCGCGTCGCGTCGTAGCATCCCTCGCCGAGACACGTCTGTGCGCGCACGCCGACAATCCGTCCGTTCGTGATCTTCGGTGTGCCCATCGGCATCTCGAGCCGCGTTCCATCAGCGAGCATGAGCGTAGGGGTGCCGCGCACGCCGTAGCGCGCCCGCGCGAGCTCGAACTCCTGCATCACCTGCGCACGCACAGCGTCGCCCTGCAGTGCGCGTTCGACGTACGTCACGTCGCCGCCGATGTCCCGCACGAGGTCGAGAAGGACATGCGGCTTCCCGATGTTCCGGCTCTCGGCAAAGAACGCCACGCGCACGCGTAGGTCGAGTGAGTGCGCGAGGCGCTCATCCGCATCGGCCACCGCGCGCACGGCGATGAACGCGGGGAGCGTCGTGGTGGGCCAATCGTCGCCTGTGAACGCGGAGAACTTCGCCGCCGGCTCCTGCACCGCGGCGAGCCACCACTCTTCAGTGAGGAGCGCACGCGGTGCAGCCTGCCGGCCGAGCAACTCCAGCGGGAACGCCCGCGTGCGGACGCGAACCCGCCCTTCGAATTCATGTTCTATCTGGCGCAGGCGCACGGCCGCGATGTAGCACCAGGGTCAGAAGTACTCCGCCCACTCCCAGATCTCGGGCACGGTCTCGTGCTCCATATGTACCTCCATTGTTGGTGTCGCCACGTCGATCGCTTAGCGTGCGAGTGCGGCGGCGTGCAGTTCGGCGCAGAGCGCCTCGCGATCCACGCCCTCCTGCCGCGCGGCCTCCTCCACGCTCAGCATTGCGCCGCAGCAGGTGTCGATGCCGAAGCGATTGAACACGGGCATGGTCGAAGGATAGCGCGTGATGACGTCATTCACGCTCCATGTGCAGTCGAGCGCCTGTTTGGTCGTCTCCATAATGCATTCCTCCATGCAAGACACAGTGGCACGTGTGCGTTCGTACACGCTCCACGATGCACCCTGTACCATACTATAGAGTCAAGGGATCACGCGTGCGCCGGAACGGCTCCGTGCACCGCCTCGAGCGGGTACACGCCGCTGAAGCACGAGGTGGTGAAGTGATCGTCGGGCAATCCGGTGGCGGCGATCATGCCGTCGTACGACAGGTAGGCGAGCGAGTTGGCGTCGATGGATTGTCGAATGTCCTCGACCGACATCCGCGCCGCCACGAGGTCGGCCGCATTGGGGAGATCGATCCCGTAGATGTCCGGGTATCGCACGGGCGGCGATGAGACGAGATAGTGCACCTCACGCGCGCCGGCGCGACGCAGCATCGCGACGATCTGCCGGGCCGTGGTGCCGCGCACCAGCGAATCATCCACGACGGCCACGCGCCGATTGCGCAGCACCTCGGCGATCGGATTGAGCTTCATCCGCACGCCGTGCTCGCGCAGCTGCTGCGCGGGCTGAATGAATGTGCGGTGGATGTAGCGGTTCTTGACCAGTCCCACATCGAGCTGAAGGCCGGCTTCTCCCGCGTAGCCGATGGCGGCCGGCACGCCAGAATCGGGGACGGGAATGACGACGTCCACCGGCACCGGATGCTCGCGCGCGAGCTGGATGCCGAACTGCCGACGCACTTCGTTCACGCGACGCCCGAGCAGCACACTGTCGGGGCGCGCGAAGTAGACGAACTCGAAGATGTCGAGCTGCTCCTTGCCAGGCGCGAGTTGCACGGAGCGCAGGCCTCGCTCGTCGATCACGAGGAGCTCGCCCGGCCGCACATCGCGCAGGAACGTGCCGCCCACGGCATCGATGGCGCACGTCTCCGACGAGATCACGTAGCCCGCGTTCACTCCCTCGCCGATTCGCCCCAGCGCAAGCGGCCGGATGCCGCGCACATCGCGCACGGCGGCGAGCGCGCCGGGAGCGAGGAGCGCGAGCGAGAACGCGCCGGTGAAGAGTGGGAAGGACTCGCGCACCGCGTCGTCGAGGCTCGCGCCGCTCGAGAGCTCGCGCTCGAGCGCGGCATGCATGAGCTCCGAGTCGTTGGCGCCCGTGATATCGACGCCCGCATCCGACAGTGCGTGTGCGAGTGGCACGACAGTGGGCAGGTTACCGTTGTGCGCCAGCGCCAGGAGCCCCGCGTCACTCGTCACCGGCTGGCTGTGGCGCACGCCATCGCCACCCGAGGTGGAGTAGCGGTTGTGCCCGATCGCGATGTGGCCGGCGAGGGGACGCAATGATGCTTCGTCGTACACGTGTGCGACGAGCCCTTGCCCTTTGTGGGTGCGGATCGTCGCACCGTCGCTCACGCTGATGCCGGTGCTCTCCTGCCCCCGGTGCTGCAGCGTCCACAGCCCGGTGTGGACCAGCCGCGCAACCTCGACGCGCTCCAGGCCGGACGCGTACACGCCGAATACCGCGCACTTCTCATGCATGGGAAAACACTCTCGATGCTCCGCGCTCGCGATCAGCACCACCAGCCATCGTGGCGATGATCATGAATGATCACGATGAAAGATGTCACGGCTATCGTCAGCGGGGATGAGCTGATCGGCGATCGCATGTGACGTTCATCGCCGAACGCGGCGCATGTCTTGCACGCTTCCCGCAGCGTTCAACTCACAACTCGTATCGAGAGGCGCCACTCATGGTCAGCCTGTCGCTCACGGTCCTCGCCGCGTCACTGATCATGGCGCCGACCGGCAACGCGCGTGCGCACGTCGCCGATAGCACGCGGGTCAACAAGTACCTGTCCTACAATTCCGGCACCAAAACCGCCTACATCACGCTCATCGCGGCGGCAACGAGCGTGAACGGCGGGCTCAACTTCAACGGCGGGTCCAAGGGAGACCAGACGATCACCGTGCCGGCGGGATGGACCGTGCACATCAACTTCCAGAACCATGACATCATCCCGCACTCGGCCATCGTGATCCGGAACCAATCGCCGGTTCCCGTCACGCCGAGCAAGCCCGCGTTCCCCGTCGCGTTCACCACCCATCTCTCCGATGGCCTGCCGGCCCAGACCGGCCATGACACCATCCAGTTCAAGGCCAGTTCCGCTGGCCAGTACCTCATAGCCTGTGGCGTTCCGGGGCATGCCGTGACCGGGATGTATGTCAACTTCGTGGTCTCTCCCACAGCGTCCGCACCAACCAATACGGGCACGATCGGCCCCCCCTAGAGATCTCCGGCATGCAGCATTGATCGTAAAGGCGGAGATGAGCTTCGAGCTGCACGGCGAGCAGATGATCGGTATGGCGTGCGGCGGGAATTTCCAGCTCGGCTATCCGCTGGGCGAAGCAATCTTCGTCTTCGGGTTGCCCAGGCGCTGACCTCCCGCATCATCTCGCATCTGCGATCTTGGGCGTCGCGCCCGCCCGAGATCGCAGGTGCGTGGTCGTGTGGAATCCGCCTCGGCCATCGCGCGTGAGCGCCGTGCATCGCTCGCGGGCGACCAGTGCGCCAGATTGCGAGAGGGTATGCATCGACAGTTGGCTACTGGACCGCTCCCTCGACAGATCTCATCGTGCTCCGTTGCATCGATCATCTCGTGATCGCGGTACGCGATCTCGCGCGCGCCGCGGCGGATTACCAGCGCTTGGGATTCACCGTCACGCCTGGCGGCGAGCACGTGAACGGCGGCACCCACAACGCGCTCATCGCCTTCGCCGATGGGAGCTACGTCGAGCTACTCGCCTTCACCGAGCCCGATCGGCCGCAGGCGCACCGCTGGTGGCCACTGCTCGCCCGTGGCGAGGGGCTCATCGACTTCGCGCTCGCGAGCGACGACCTGGCCGCGGAGACGGACGCGTTGCGCGCCCGTGGACTCGACATCGAGGGCCCGCTCGATGGCGGCCGCACACGGCCCGATGGGCGTCGGCTCGCCTGGCGCACTATCGTCGTGCACGATGCGCCGGCAGAGACGCCACTGCCGTTCGTGATCGAGGATGTGACGCCGCGCGCGCTCCGGGTGCCCGGTGGCGACGCGACCGAGCATCCATTAGGCGCGACGCGCGTCGACGGCGTGATGGTGGTCGTCGACGACCTGCATCGGAGCGCCGCGGCCTTCGCCGAGCTGATCGGTACGGCCGGCACCCCCGTGGTGTCGCCTGCCGCAGGTGTCAGTGCGGCGTGCCGCTTCCCGATCGGACGTCAGTGGATGACGCTGGTCGAGCCCGATGCATCCCCGAGCGATATTCGTGCGCATCTCCAGCAGCGCGGGGCGGGGCCGTACGACGTCGTTTTGGGCGGCGCACAGGACCGAACACGAGGTGAGCGGCTGCTTCCAAAAGCGGCCACCCACGGCGCGCGCATCCGAATCGAACGAGAGCGGGCGAGATGACGCGATGAGTGAGCGCCCGCGCTGGACCGAGCACGAGGGCATGCACGAACCGACAGCCGGCGAACATGCGGCCACTCCTCCCACGACGTCGCAGGACGTGATCTACATGCGTCGCTGCCTCGAGCTTGCTCGCCGCGCGCTCGCGGCCGGTGATGTTCCCGTGGGCGCGCTCATCGTCCGTGAGGGCCACGTGATCGGCGAGGGCTACGAGCGCACACGAGCGTGTCTCGACCCCGCCGCCCACGCGGAGATCGAGGCGATCCGCGATGCGTGCCGCACGCTGGGCTCGCTCGATCTTTCGGGCGCTACGCTCTATACCACGGTCGAGCCGTGCGTGCTGTGCGCGTATGGTGTGCGGCAGACGCGCATCCGCCGCGTGGTGTTTGGCGTCAGAGCCGGTGCACTCGGCGGAGCGAGCGGGCCCTATCCGCTCCTCACCGACACCGCGTCGACGGCGCACGCCGCCCCGCCCGTTGTGCAGGAGGGCGTGCTCGCCGAGCAGTGCAGGCGCCTGCTCGAGGAGCGCCGGCCCTGATTCCGCTCGCTCAGCTCGCAGCCTGGGGATCGGTTCCCACGGAGAGTCTGCCGCCCGGCACATGTGCCGAGACGTGCCCCTGTTCGGGGGGACGCACGTCGGGCAGGAACACCGCCAATAAGCCGAGCAGCGGCAGGAACGCGCACACCTGGTACACGAACGTGATGCCGAAGCGATCGGCGAGGATCCCCAACACCGCGGCGCCAAGCCCGCCGAGGCCGAAGCTGAAACCGTAGAACAGCCCGGACACCATGCCGATTCGATGCGCCAGCATGTCCTGCGCGTACACGATGATGGCCGGGAACGCCGAGGCCAGGATCAGGCCGATCACGATGCTCAAGGCCACGGTCCAGCCCAGCCCGACATACGGCAACGCCAGCGTGAACGGCGCGCAGCCGAGGATCGAAAACCAGATCACCCGCTTGCGCCCGATGCGATCGCCCAGCGGTCCGCCGAGCATGGTGCCAATGGCCACCGCGAACAGGAAGACACCCAGCAGGTTCGCCGCCGTGTGCACCGATACATGGAAGCGATGGATGAGGAAGAACTCGTAATAGCTGCTGATGCTCGCGAGGTAGAAGAACTTCGAGAACATGAGTACGAACAGCACGCCGATCGTGTGCCGGATCACCTTTGCGGGAAACAAGGGCGTGTCGGTGGCCGAGTGTCTCCGCACGCGCTCGTCGATGTGGCGGCGATACCAGCGGCTCACCTGCAACAGGATCACGATCGCGAGCAGCGCCGCGAGGCCGAACCAGCTGGCGTGCGCGCGCCCGTACTTCAGGACGATCGCGGCGGCCAGCAGCGGGCCCAGCGCCTGGCCGGCATTGCCGCCAATCTGGAACACCGATTGGGCCAGGCCGTAGCGCCCGCCCGACGCCATACGCGCCACGCGCGACGATTCGGGGTGGAATACCGATGAGCCGCATCCGATCAGTGCGACCGCCGACAACAGCACGTGGTACGTCGGCGCCACGGACATCAGCACCAGTCCACTCAACGTGAAGCACATGCCGACCGGCAGCAGATACGGCAGCGGGCGCTTGTCGGTCACCAGCCCCACAGCAGGTTGCAACAGCGACGCGGTGAGCTGGAAGGTGAGCGTGATGACGCCGATCTGGAGAAAGTTGAGATGGAAATCGCCCTTGAGCAGCGGATAGATCGCGATGATCACCGCCTGCATCATGTCGTTCAACAGATGCACGAAGCTCACGGCACCCAGCACGCTGTAGCGCGTGGGGCGGGATGGTGTCGTGGCGGTGTGGCCCGGCGGTGTCGCACGGGCTGGCAATGCTGCAGTGACGGCGGCGCCTTGCGAGGCGGCGTTCGATCTCATGCCGTCATGTGTTGGTCGGGCAGTGTCACCGTGGCGGCTGGTGTGACACTGGTGCAGCGTGCATACACTGACGTTCGCTCCGGATGCGGCGGCGACAGCGCTCGTCTCGAACGTCGACTGTGAAGCGCGCAGCTGTGCAGCCTGGATGGCCACGAGCAAAATAACACCGAGGCATGCGGTGCGATCGCCACGCCGACGGAACGGATGTGAGTTGCATGCGATCGCGTTACGCGCTCTGTACCGGTTGTGGCGCGCGCTCCGTGATCACGAGCACGGCCGCCATCGCGAAGACCACCGCGCCGGGAAACCACATGACGACACCGGCCAGCCGCTGATCGGCGAGCGCCGACGCCGGTGTCGCGCCGGGCGCGTGCAGATATTCCGTGTAGAGCACGCGCCCGTGGAACGTGATCAACGCGCCGAGCAGCGCCGACTGCATCATCCCCGCGAGCAGATAGAACGCGCGCGCCGTGTTTCCGCGCAACCAGCCGACGTCTCCGGGCGGCACGATGAGCGGCCACCAGTAGATGAGATAGCCCACGAGAAAGCAAAGATGCTGCACGCCGTGCACGGTCTCACTCTCGAGCGCGAGCCCGTACGCGGGCGGCGCGTGCCATACCCAGAGCAGCACCGTGGAGAGGATCCAGGCGACGACGGGATTCGTGAGGATGCCGATCGCGCGCTGCAGCTCGTACGGGAGTCGATGGGTATCGCGAAGCAGCGGGACGCCGCCGAG
>DASSNR010000372.1:0-2691 GCA_035687925.1 Gemmatimonadaceae bacterium
GTTCCGCTGGCACTTCGTGCCGCACCACGTCGCGCATGCGGCGAGCGCATTTCTCCCCTCGCCTTTCGAACAGGCCGCCGTCATGACACTCGACGGGCGCGGTGAGCTCGCGACCACGGCGTACTTCATGGGGAACGGCACCTGCCTCGAGCTGTTGGGTGAGGTGCGGATGCCGAGCTCGCTCGGCCTGCTCTACGAGGAGGTGACGAGCTACCTCGGCTTCCTGCACTCGTCGGACGAGTACAAGGTGATGGCGCTCGCGTCGTTCGGCACGCCGCGCTATCGCGATGCATTCCGGGAGATCATCGATGTGCGCGAGAACGGGGGCTACGTGACGCACCCGCCGCGCCTCGAGGAGCGGTTCGGACCGGCGCGCCTCAAGAGTGGCCCGATGGAGCAGCGCCACTACGACATCGCGCGCTCGTTGCAAGCGGCGCTGGAGGACACCGTGCTCGAGCTCGCGCACTGGCTCGGGGAGACGACGCACGCAACGCAGCTCTGCCTCGCGGGCGGCGTCGCGCTCAACTGCGTCATGAACGCGCGGATTCGCGATCACGGTCCGTTCCGCGATGTCTGGGTGCAGCCCGCGGCGGGCGATGCCGGCACGGCACTCGGCGCCGCGCTCACCGTGGATGCGCGGGAGCACCCCACGCGTGCACCGCGCGCGACCATGGATCACCCGTACCTCGGCCCCTCGTACTCGGACGACGAGATCGAGCGGGTGCTCGAGCGCGCGAAGCTGCGGTATCGCCGCCTCGACAACGTTGCCGACGAAGCCGCCGAGCTGCTGGCGGACGGCAAGATCCTCGGCTGGTTCCAGGGTCGCATGGAGTTCGGACCGCGCGCGCTCGGGGCACGATCGATTCTCGCGTCGCCGATCCCGGCCGATATGCAGGCGCGGCTCAACGAGCTCAAGGATCGTGAGGACTTCCGTCCCGTTGCGCCCGTCGTGCTGGAGGATCAGGCGGACGCATGGTTCGAGAACGCGCGCCCGTCGCCCTTCATGCTGTTCGTGTTCGACGTGCGCCCCGAGAAGGCCGACCGCATCCCCGCCGTGCGCCACGCCGACGGCACCGCACGTGTGCAGACGGTGAATCGCGCGCAGCATCCGCTATACTACGACCTCATCGAGGCGTTCGCGCGCCGCACCGGCGTCCCGGTGCTGGTCAACACCTCGTTCAACACGCGCGGGCAGCCGATCGTCTGCACGCCACGGGACGCGATCGAGTGCTTCTGGAGCTCGCCGCTCGATGCACTCGTCATCGGCTCCTTCCTGCTCGAGAAGCCAGAGGCGTCCGCATGAGCCCCGCGCCGCGCATCTCCGTCGTCGTCCCCACGTGCCGCCGCGAGCGACTGCTCGTTCGCTGCCTCGCCGCGCTCGACGCGCAGGACTGTTCGCCCGAGGAGTACGAGGTGCTCGTGGTCGACGATGGCGCGAGCGACCAGACGCGATCCGTCGTCGAATGGTGGGCGGGGCAGGCGCGTGCGGCGGTGCAGTACGTGCGCGCCGGCCCATCGCGCGGCCCAGCGGCCGCACGCAACACCGGCTGGCGCATCGCGCGCGGCACCTACATCGCGTTCACGGACGACGACTGCGTCCCTACACCATGCTGGCTCCGCGCCGGTGCCGCGGCGCTGGAGCGCGGTGCCGCAGGCGCGACGGGTCCGATCCGCGTCCCGCTCCCCGACGACCCGACCGATTACGAACGGAGCACCGCCGGTCTCGAGCACGCGGAGTTCGCCACCGCGAACTGCTTCTACCGCCGTGATGCGCTGTCCGAGGTCGGCGGGTTCGATGAGCGCTTCGCCGTTGCATGGCGCGAGGACAGCGACGTCTTTCTCGAGCTGCTCGAGCGGGGACACCGGCTCACGCGCGCGCGCGACGCGGTGGTCGTCCACCCGGTGCGCCCCGAGCGATGGGGTGTGAGTCTCAGACAGCAGCGCAAGACGATGTACAACGCGCTCCTCTACAAGAAGCACCGCGCGCTGTACTGGCAGCGCATCCAGCACTCGCCCCCGTGGCACTACTACGGCATCGTCGCCACGCTCCTCGTCGCGCTCGGCGCGATCGTGGCGGGGCATCCGGGCGTCGCGCTCATCGCGCTCGGCGTATGGCTCGTCCTGACGGCGGGCTTCTGTCTCCATCGGCTGCGTGCCACCTCACGCGCACCCGCGCACGTCGCGGAGATGCTCGTCACCTCCGCGCTGATCCCGCCGCTCGCGCTGTTCTGGCGCTTGCGCGGGGCGTTCAAGTTCCGCGTTCCCTTTCTCTGATCGCTCGCGATCGCGCCCGGTGTGCGTTCTGCACCGGGCGGGAGAGTGCCGATGCAATTGCCGACATACGTACAGATCGAGCCGGTGGGCCAGTGCAACCTGCGGTGCCAGATGTGCCCGATCCAGTTCCGCGAGGACGGTCCGCCGTACGGCCCGCCGGCTTTCATGGACTTCGACCACTTCACGCGTCTCATCAACCAGTTCGACGGGTTGCACGAGTTGCACCTGCAGGGACTCGGCGAGCCGATGATGCATCCGCGCTTCTTCGACATGATCGAGTACGCGGTCGCTCGCGGCATTCAGGTCACCACCAACACGAACCTGACGCTGCTCACCGCCGAGCGCGCCGAGCGGTGCGTCACGAGCGGGCTGCACGGCATCCACGTCTCCGTCGACGGCGCGACGGCCGAGACGTAC
>DASSNR010000374.1:0-5998 GCA_035687925.1 Gemmatimonadaceae bacterium
GATGCCCGCAATGCCCACGCCCTTGAGCATGCCACCAGCGCCGACACCGATTCCACCGAGCGCGATCCCCGTGAGGTCGCCGCCCGCACCGACGCCGACGAGCGATGCCGCGATCCCCGTCAGATCATTACCGGCGCCCACGCCGACCCCACCGATCGCCACTCCACGCAGGTCGTTCCCCGCCCCAACGCCCACGCCACCTATTGCGAGCCCTGTGAGCGATGCGCCCGCGCCGACTCCGATGCCCGCGATCGTAATACCCTTCACGTTGTCGCCGCCGCCGACGCCCAGCCCCGCGATCGTGATCCCCGTGAGATCGTTCCCCGCGCCAACACCGAGCCCGCCGATGAGCACGCCGCGCACGTTGTTCCCGCTCCCCGCGCCGAGCCCACCGATGCCGATCCCCGTGATGTCGTCCCCGCTCCCGATTCCAAGCCCACCGAGCATGATGCCCGACAGACTGCCGCCCGATCCCAGACCGAGTCCACCGATCCCGACGCCTCTGATGCGATCGTCGGCGTCGATCCCGCCCACGCCCACAGCGAGTCCGGTGATGTCACCCGCCCCGGTGAGTGGGAGTCCGAGTGCGAGGCCGTTCACGTCGCCCGTCGGATCGTGACGCGGTGCCCAGATCGTGACGTTCACGCCGTTCACGCTCTCCAGTCGGCTGTCGCGAAAGTTGAGACGCAGGCCGTTGATCCCGCGCGAGTCACCGATGCTGAGTCCGTAGCCGTGGATGGCGAGGTTGACGCCGTGCGCATCCTGCTGTGCAGCGACGGGTGCCGCGACGAGCGGAGCGACGAGCAGTGCGAGGTACGGAAGTCGAAGAGAGACGTACATGGTCGAAGTGGCAAAGGGAAAGCTCGTGCTCCACATCGGTGTCAGGGCACGAGAGCCGGCACGCTTCCTTCTACGACCGACCCTCGATGCGGTTTCAGCGCGTCTCGTCGTCTGTCTATGCGCACGCCCGTGCTCGTGACATATTGAGGGCACCATGCCGTACCGCTTGACCAGCACCGACGGAGCGCAATCGTTCGAGCTGCGCGAGGACGCCCCGCTCGTCGTGGGGCGCGCGCCGAGCAGCGACGTGCCGCTCATCCATCCCACGATCTCACGCCGTCATGCGCGCATCGAGTGCGATGCATCCACGATTCGCGTGAGCGATCTCGGCTCGAGCAACGGCACGTACGTGAACGGCCAGCGCATCGAGTGCGCGCATGTGGAGCCGGGCGACACCATTACCTTCGGCCAGGTCACGTTTCACCTCGGCGCGATCCCCGCTCCGGTCGGTGCACCGACGATTCTCGCCGACAGTCCGCTGAGCCCCGTTCCCGAGGTGACGATCGTCCGCCAGCGCCCCGCGGGGCCGCCGGCCGGCGCACTCACCAGCGCGCTGCGACTCGATCGTGCCGATGACGCGCACATCGCGTCGTCCGACACGCCCAACGTCCGCACCGAGCGGATGCTCGCGCTCCTGCTCGAGGTGTCGAAGGGGCTGTCGCGCGTCACCGACCTCGAGGCGCTGCTCGACAAGATCGCGGCATTCGTCTTCCAGCTGCTGGATGCCGATCGCGTCTCGATCATGCTGACAGACGCGCACGGCGAGCTGGTGCCGAAGGTCTCGCGCGATCGACGCGGCACGGAGGCGGGGCGCACGGTGCCGCGCTCCATCGCACGCACGGTCGTCGACGACAAGGTGGCGGTGCTCACCGACAACGCGGCCGAAGACAGCCGCTTCGGTGGACAGTCGATCGTCCGCCAGCGCGTGCGCTCGGCGATGTGCGCGCCGCTCACCGGGAGCGAGGGACAGGTCCAGGGCATTCTCTACGTCGACAACGTCACGACCCCGCGCCGCTTCACCGACGAAGACCTCGACTTTCTCATCGCGTTCTCCGGATTGGCGGCAGTCGCGATCGAGAACCACACCTTCTCCGAGCGCATCCGGCGCGAGCTGCTCGTCCGCAGCAACTTCGAGCGCTACTTCGCGCCGAGTCTCGCTGCACGGATCGCGAGCGCGCCGGACGCCGTGACGCTGGGCGGCGACAAGTGCACCGTTGCCGTCCTCTTCAGCGACATTCGCGGATTCACCGCGCTCGCCGAGTCGATGCGCCCCGACGAGGTGGCGCTCCTGCTCACCGAGTACTTCAGCGTGATGGTCGAGTGCGTGTTCCGGCACGGTGGCACGCTCGACAAGTTCATGGGCGATGCCCTCATGGCGCAGTGGGGCGCCCCCATCGCCGTCGCCGATGCGGCAGACCGCGCCGTGCTCGCCGCGCTCGACATGATGCGCGAGATGGAGACGCTGAACGCGACATGGCGCGCGGCCGGACGTCCGGAACTGCAGATTGGCATCGGGCTCAACGCGGGCGAAGTGTTCGCCGGCAACATCGGCTCGTCGCGCCGACTCGAGTTCACCGTCATCGGCGACGCGGTCAACATCGCGAGCCGGCTCTGCTCCATGGCGGATGCCGGCGAGATTCTCTGCACGGATACGATCTGCTCGGCGGTGCGCGAGCCGCTCGTCGCCAGCGAGCGCGGGACGCTCGAGCTCAAGGGGAAGATCCGATCGGTGCCGGTATACAGCGTGCGGCATGGCTGAGTCGTCGGCTACGCCGCCGGGGTACGTGCGGGTCACGCGGCGTGGGGTGGAAGCAGTTGCTCTCTCGAGCGCGGCCCGCGCCGTCGAACAGGTGCTGACGGACGGGACGCTCTACCAGTACGCCGAGCATCACCCGAAGGCGCGCATGCTCGTGGGACGCGGAACGGTGTACGCCGTGCCGCTCCCTGACGCGGTCACGAATGTCGTCGTGCGGCGCGTGCGACACGGCGGAGTGCTCGCCCCGCTCACGCGTGATCGCTTCCTGGGACGCACGCGCGCGCCGCGCGAGCTCGACATGGCGCTCCGACTCGCACGCGCCGGAATCCCGACGCCCGAGATCGTCGCCTACGCTGTCTATCCCGCGGCTGGTCCCGTGCGTCGCGCGGACGTCGTGACGCGCGAAGTGCCCGAAGCCCGCGACCTCGCGACCGTGCTCGCGGACGAGCTCACGGCATCGGACAAGCGCGCGGTGCTCGCCGCCACGGCGAAGCTGTTGGCGCGGCTCGCCCTCTCGGGCGTGCGACACCCCGATCTCAACCTCAAGAACGTGCTCATCGCTCGCGATGCGAACGGCGACCCCGAAGCATGGGTGCTCGACGTCGACCGCGTCTGGTTCGATGTGCCGGGCGCGCCGCGTGTGAATGACGCGAATCTGCGCCGCTTCAGCCGCTCGGCGCGAAAGCTCTGCCGCCTCCAGGGGCTCGACATCCAGGAAGCCGACCTGCTCTGGCTCTCGGCGACCGTCGACGAGACCATCGGGACGCGCCCGTGATGCTCACGACGATGCCCGGATGAGCTCGATCCCCCTCGACCGCATCTGCATCGTCATGATGAGCGCCATCGGCGATGCCGTGCACGTGCTGCCGGTGGTCACCGCGCTCAAGCGCCACACACCGACATCGCGCATCACGTGGGTACTACAACCCGGGCCGGCATCGCTCGTGCGCGGGCATCCCGCAGTCGATGACATCGTCCTCTTCGACAAGCGACGCGGATGGCGCGCGCTGCTCGATGTGCGCCGCGCCCTCGCCGAGCGGCCGGCGGATCTCGTGCTCGATCTCCAGGTGTACTTCAAGGCGGGGCTCGTCACCGCGCTGGCATCGGCGCCGATCAAGCTCGGCTTCGATCGCGCCCGCGCGCGCGACCTCAACTGGCTCGTCACCAACCGGCGCATCCCGCCGCATGCACCGCAGCATGTGCAGGATCAGTACTTCGAGTTCCTCGACACGCTCGGCGTGCCGTACGAGCCCGTGGAGTGGGGACTCGGCCCCTGGCCCAACGAGCGCGACGCACAGCGCGCACGCTTCGCGGAGCTCGATCGCCCGGTGGCCACGCTCGTCATCGGCTCGAGCCACGCACAGAAAGAGTGGATCCCGGAGCGATGGGCCGAGCTCGTCGACGTGCTGTACGAGGACTTCGGCCTCCAGTCCGTGCTCGCCGGCGGCCGATCCGAGCGGGAGCTCGCCACCGAGCGCGCGATTCTCGATCGCGCGAAGCATCGCCCGCTCTCCACGCTCGGCGTCCCGCTCCGCGAGCTGGTTGGCGTCCTCGATGCATCGGCGCTCGTGATCTCGCTCGACACCGCACCGCTGCACATGGCGGTCGCGCTCGACCGTCCGGTCGTGAGCCTCATGGGGTACAACAACCCCAAGCGCGTGGGACCGTACCGTCGCTTCCACGATCTCATCGTCGATGCGTACGGCGAGCCGGGGGAAGACTATCCGATCTCGTTGGCTCACCGGCTCGATCGCATGCCGCGCATCCAGGTGCGCGACGTGGTCGAGAAGGTGCAGCGCTGGCGGGAGTGCTACGAGCGGTGAGCGATCCGGTACTGCGGATCGTTGTACATCTTGAACTGCCGGTACACCTTCGGCACGACCTTCCCTGACGCGATGTCGCCGAGCAACGTGGTCAGCTCGGCGGCCAGATCATCGCGCTGCAGGCGCATCACCGCGAGCTTCTCCATGCACTGTGCGCGAAACGCCGGCGTCGCGTCGCTCCGCTCGGCCTGCTCCTGCATGTGGTAGATCTTGAGCTCGATGATGCTGAGCTTGTCGGCCAGCCATCCGACCGTCTCAGCCATGCACCGTGCTCCGCGCCTGCTGCTCGTGTACGACGCGCAGCACCTCGGCGTCGATGCGCTCGATGAGATCGTTGCGCCGCTGATTGAGCTTGTCGATGTTCCGCTTCGCCGCGGCCACTTGGTGATCGTCCTCCACGCGCGCTTTGTCCTCTTCGTGCCAGAGCTCGATGTTCGTCTGTGCGAGGCGCGCGATGAGTCCGCCGATCGTCTCATCCATGGGGTGTTCGGTCCTGTGGGTTGAATCGTGCCGGAATGTAGCGACGCAGCTGTCGCGCGGGGAGCGGACGCCGGACGTCGGCGCCCGCGGCGTGCGCCTCAGCGCCGCGCTGGATCACACGTCTTCAGCAGCTTCCGCGCCGCCGTCAGCACCATCTCGGGCGTGATCCCCGCCGTGAGATCGTGACCAGCCGCCGCGAGCCGCGTCGCCTCGCTCAAGGCGAGCACCGGAACACTCTCATCGCGCACGACGGCCACCATCGGCGACACAGGGCTCCACGCGATGTGCGACGTCGAGCCGAAGACGGTGACGCGCGGAACGCCGAGCGCATCCGCCATGTGCGCGGGGCCGGTGTTCGCGGAGATGAGGAGGCGGCACGTGGCGAGCATCCCCAGAAAGCGACGCAGATCCGGAACGTTGACCACCACCGCCGATCGCGAGTGCGCGAGGAACTGCTCGACGCGTGCATCATCGCCCGGCATGTGGAACAGGATCGGGGCGCACCCCTCGGCGGCCAGCGCGTCAGCCACCTCGGCGAATCCCGATGCGCGCCACGTGCGCGCCTGATCCTGCGAGCCGAGCACGAGCCCCACGCGTTGGCGATCTGCCGGGAGACCGAGTGCCTCGCAGTCCGCTTCGCCCTGCGCACGCTCGGCGTCGGACAGGTACAGTCGCGGACGCGGCTCGCCAACCGGAACGCCGAGCAGCTCGAGCAACCGCTGCCGCTCGCGGACGACGTACTCGGGCGGCCGCTCGCGCGACAAGCGGTGCGTGTACACCCATCCCCATCCGCGCACATCCCACCCCGCGCGCACGCGGGCCCGGGACATGAGCGAGAGCATCGCCGTCCGTGGATTGGATTGCACGTCGATGATCCAGTCGTAGCGATGCGCGCGCACCAGACGCCACATGCGCACCGGCCGGCGGCGGTCGAGCACGATGCGCCGATGGATGAGCGGGTGCTCGCGCAGCAGCGGCTCGGCGGCGTGGCCGACGAGGAAATCCAGCTCCGCATGCGGGAAGGCGCGATACAGATCGTGCAGGAGCGAGCTCGTGAGCACGACGTCGCCCAGGCGGCGGATCTGGATGAGCAGGATAC
>DASSNR010000375.1:0-11621 GCA_035687925.1 Gemmatimonadaceae bacterium
TCCTTGCTTCGCGCCGGCCGGACTTCGCCCTTCGCGCCATCCCAGAGCATCGTCTCCTGCCGCACGGGCTCCCCGCGCTCGAGCATGGCGCACTGGCGCACGAACTCCGCCTCGAGTGCGCGCTCGACGCCGGAGAACGAGTTCATGTTCTTGACCTCGGTCTTCGTACCGAGCTTCGTCGCGCCGCGCGGCCGCACGCTGATGTTCGCGTCCACGCGCAAGCTCCCCTCTTCCATGTTCACGTCGCTGACGTCGACATACTCGAGGAGCTGCTTGAGCACACGCAAATACGCGCCGGCGTCTTTCACCGTCCGCAGGTCGGGCTCGCTGACGATCTCGATGAGCGGGACGCCGGCGCGATTGAGATCGATCGCGGTTTCACCGGGGAAACGATCGTGAATGGACTTCCCCGCATCCTCCTCGAGGTGCACGCGCGTCACTCCGACGATGAGCGGCGAGCCGTCGCCCTTCGTGCCGATCTCCAGCGTCCCGTGCTCGGCGAGCGGGCGATCGTACTGCGTGATCTGATATCCCTTCGGCAGATCGGGATAGAAGTAGTTCTTGCGCGCGAAGATCGAGATCCGATTGATCGTGCAGTTCAACGCCTGCGCCGCGCGCACGGCGAGGAGCACTGCCTCCTCGTTGAGTACGGGGAGCGCGCCGGGGAGCGCGAGGCAGATGGGACAGGTGTTGACGTTCGGCGGATCGCCGTACGCCGCCGAGCACGGGCAGAATGCCTTGGTCTTCGTGCGCAGCTGGACGTGGACCTCGAGGCCCACGACCATCTCGTACTTCGTCTCGTAGCGCGTGGTCGCGCTGGTCGGAGCCGTCGCTGTCATCGGTGCGCCTCCGCGCCAAGCGCGCGCTCGAGTGCATAGGCCGCGCGGAACATGCGTGGCTCCTCGAAGTGCGACGCCATCAACTGTCCCCCGACGGGCAGTCCACGCAGCCGACCGATCGGCACCGAGATCGCGGGGATCCCAGCAAGGTTCGCCGTCGCCGTGAAGATGTCGTTGAGGTACATCTCGTACGGATCGGCCTTGGCGCCGAGCGGGAACGCAGGCGTGGGCGTCGTGGGCGTGAAGACGACGTCGACGTGCTTATGCCCGCTGTCGAACACCTTGCGGAAGTCGGCGGCGATGAGCGTGCGCACCTCCTGCGCCTTCTTGTAGTACGCGTCGTAGTAGCCGGCGGAGAGCACGTACGTGCCGAGGAGGATGCGGCGCGTGACCTCCGGACCGAAGCCGCACGAGCGCGTCGCCTCGTACATGCCGCGCAGCCCATCATCGCCCGGCATGCGCAGCCCGTAGCGCACGGCATCGAAGCGCGCGAGGTTCGACGACGCTTCCGCGGGCGCGATGATGTAGTAGACGGGGATGGCGAGCGGTGTGTGCTCGAGCGAGATCTCCTTCACCTCGGCGCCGAGACGTACGAGCGCATCGAGCGCGCGATCGCACAGCGCGGCGATGCCGCGATCGAGCGAGTCGGGGAAGTATTCCTTGGGCTTGCCGATCACCAGACCGCTGATGTCGGCGTCGGCCTCATCGCGATAACGCGGCACGGGACGCGTGGCGCTCGTGGAATCGAGCGGATCGTGGCCCGCGATCACCTCCATCGCGACCGCGGCATCGTCGACGGTGGCGCCGAAGACGCCCACCTGGTCGAGCGACGATGCGAAGGCGACGAGTCCGTACCGGCTCACGCGCCCATACGTCGGCTTCACGCCGACCACGCCGCAGTAGGCCGCGGGTTGGCGTACCGAGCCACCCGTTTCGGAGCCGAGCGCGATGCGAACGATGCCGGCGGCAACGGATGCGGCGGATCCGCCGGACGAGCCGCCCGGGACGCGCGTCGGGTCGACCGGATTCTTCGCCGGTCCGTATGCGCTGTACTCCGTCGAGGACCCCATCGCGAACTCGTCCATGTTGCTCTTCGCGATCGGGATGGCGCCCGCCTCACGGAGTCGCAGCACGACGGTTGCCTCGTACGGGCTCACGTACCCCTTGAGGATGCGTGATGCGCACGTGGTGGGCATGCGCAGCGTCGCGATGTTGTCCTTGACGACGAACGGGACGCCAGCGAGCGGGCGCGGCGACTCGTCATCAGCGCGCCGCGCATCCAGCACGCGCGCGTCGGCGAGCGCGTGCTCGCGATCCGACGCGACGATGATGTTGAGACCGTCCGCGCCCGCGTGTACCTCGTCCATTCGCTCGAAGCTGCGCGTGACGGCCTCGACCGCCGACCGGGCATCGGCCACTGCACCGTGGGAGCGCTCGCGCGTCATTCGTCGTCTCCGGCGGCATCCTCGTGCGTCGCCAGTCGCGGCACGAGCAGAAAGCCGTCGCGCACCTTCGGGGCGAAGTCGTCGAGCGGCTCGGCGAGCGGGAGCTTGGGTCCCCGATCCTCGCGCAACGGGAGCGCCGCATCGCCGACGCCGGCCGTGCCCACCACGCCGGTCGTGTTCACGTGCGACAACACGTCCATGTGTCCGAGGATCGTGTTCAACTGCGCGACGAGCTCGGGGATGCGCGCTTCATCGAGCGCGATCCGCGCGAGCGCCGCGACGTGCAGGACATCCTCTCGTGTGACGGCCATCTATTCCCACCCGCGCTCGAGTCCCGCGTACGCGACGACGAGCCGCTTGCGTCCCACGGCCTCGTCGTCGAAATCGATGGTGACCTTCATCTCGCGCCCGATGCCGGAGAGCTCTACGACCGTGCCCGAGCCGAACCGCGCGTGGCGCACGCGCTCCCCCTTCACGTACCGCGGCGCGTCCTGCGAGCTCTCGACGTCGAAGTCTTCGGCGCGCGTCACGGACACTGGACGTCCGGGACGGCGATCGGACGGACGCTGCGGCAGCATCGCGCGGCCCGCGGCGCGCATGCGGATCGTCGAGCGCTGCTCCAGCATCGCGGGCGGAATGGGCGCGAGGAAGCTCGACGGCAGCGAGGGCATCGTCTCGCCGTTGCGCCGCCGGCTGCGCGCGTAGGTGAGATAGAGCTTCCGCTCCGCGCGTGTGATCCCCACGTAGAAGAGGCGCCGTTCCTCCTCGAGCATCTCCGGCTCGTCGTGCGCGCGACTCAGCGGGAAGAGCCCTTCCTCGAGTCCGGTGATGAGCACGACGGGAAACTCCAACCCCTTGGCGTTATGCAGCGTCATCATGGTCACGGCATCGGCGTTCGGATCCTGCCGGTCGAAGTCGGTCACGAGAGTGGCGCGCTGCAAGAAGTGGTCGAGCGGGGTGAGCCCCAGCTCGCCGCCTTCGTCGGCCACCGTTTCCGCCGCGCCGGTGATCAGCTCGCGCACATTCTCGATGCGCTCGAGCCCTTCCGGTCCTTCCGCCTTGAGGTATTCCACGTAGCGGATCTCCTCGATCAACGCGCGGAGCAATTCGTCAACCGCAGCATCCGCCGCGCGCGCGCGGAAGCGCGCGATGAGATCGGCGAAGCCCGCGAGCGCCGTGCGCGCCGCGGGACGAAGTGCCGCGAGCAGATCGGGGCGCGCCGCTGCGGCGAGCAATGGCACACGCGCCTCGCGCGCAATCACGACGAGCGACTCGAGTGTCGTGTCGCCGACGCCGCGCTTGGGCGCTCCCACGGCGCGGAGGAACGCTTCGTCATCCGACGGATTGGCGATGAGCTTGAGGTAGGCCATGATGTCGCGAATCTCGCGCCGATCGTAGAAGCGCACCGCGCCCACGAGCCGGTACGGAATGGTGCGCCGCCGCAGCGCCTCCTCGAGTGCGCGGCTCTGTGCGTTGGTGCGGTAGAGCACCGCAAAGTCGCGCAGCTCGAGCCCGCGCTGCGCTCCCTGCCGCGCGACGATCTCCTCCGCGATCCACTCGGCCTCGTCGCGCTCATCCAGGCAGCCCACGACTTCAACGCGCTCGCCCGATGCGCGCGTGGGGCGCAGCGTCTTCCCGCGACGCGCGGTGTTCGCGCTGATCACCACGTTGGCGAGATCGAGCACCTCGGGCGTGGAGCGGTAGTTCTCCTCCAACCGTACAATGTGCGCGTTCGGAAAGTCCTTCTCGAAGTCGAGGATGTTCCGGATGTCCGCGCCGCGCCATCCGTAGATCGACTGGTCGTCGTCGCCGACCACGAACACGTTGCCGTGCTGTCCACCGAGCAGCGTGATGAACTGGTACTGCGCGCGGTTCGTGTCCTGGTACTCGTCGACGAGAATGAACTGGAAGCGCGAGCGGTACTCGGCCAGGCGATGGGCGTTCTCCTGCAGCACGCGCACGGGGAGCACAAGGAGATCGTCGAAGTCGGCCGCGTTCGCCTCGCGGTAGGTCGTGTCGAGCTGCTCGTACACCTGCGCCGCAGCCCGGCTCAGTGGATCCATGGCCAGCGATGCGTACTCACGGGGCGAGACGAGCGCGTTCTTCGCGTCGGAGATGGCGGCGCTGATCGCCTTGGGCGACCACTGCTTGGTCGAGATCTTGAGCCGCTCCATCACGCGCTTGATCGCGGAGAGCGAATCGGCGTCATCGTAGATCGTAAAGCTCGCGGTGCGGCCGACGAGCGGGGCGTCGCGCCGCAGCATGCGCGCGCCGATCGCGTGGAAGGTCCCCACCCACATCCCGGCCGGCTCCTCGCCCAGGAGCCGAGCGACGCGCGAGCGCATCTCGCCCGCGGCCTTGTTCGTGAACGTGACGGCGAGAATGTGCCGCGGATCGACGCCGTGGTGCTCGACCAGACGAGCGATGCGATGCGTGAGCACACGCGTCTTACCCGAGCCCGCACCGGCGAGCACCAGCATCGGTCCCTCGAAGTGCAGCACCGCCTCGCGCTGCGCCGGGTTGAGCCGCGCCAGCGAACCGCCTGTCGGCGCAGCGAGCTCGCCTCCAACATCCGTCATCGTCACATGCATCCTCGAAGTATAACGTCAAAGGCCGCGCCGCGATCCGAGGTGGCGAGCACGAGCTTGCCGTGATGATTCTCCTCGATGATGCGCTTCGCGAGCGAGAGTCCAATGCCCCACCCGGAGTCCTTCGTCGAGAAACCCGCCTCGAAGATGCGCGACCGGATCTCGCGCGGAACGCCGGGTCCATCGTCCATTACGCGCACACGCACGCGCTCTTCATCCACGCGATCGGCCGTGATCGTGATGCGGCCGCCGCGTCCCGCGAGCGCATCGAGCGCGTTCTTCGTCAGCGCCTCGAGCGCCCACTCGAGCAGCACGGCATCGCCCTCGACGAGGAGCGGGCCGTCGCCGCACGTGGCGGTGATCGTCACACGATACGCCAGTGTGGGGACGCGCGCCTGGAAGTAGCGCGCCATGCGCTGTGCGAGCTCGCCGACGTCCACGGGATCGCGACGCGGCGGGCGCCCGATGCGCTCGAAGCGGTGCGCCACACGCTCCAGGCGATCGAGATCGCCATCCATGTGCGAGACAGCCGACGCGGCGACGGGATCGTCGCTCCGCTCGCGCAGCAGCTCGACCCACCCGGACAGGCTCGAGAGCGGCGTCGCGAGCTGGTGCGCGGACTCGCGCGCCATCCCGGCCCACACCCGCTCGCGCTCCGCGCGATTGCGGACCCACAGCACGTAGGCGCCGGCGACGAAGATGATCGCGAGCACTGCCGTGAGAAACACGGGGATGAAGCGCAGACTCGTCGTCAGCTCGCTGTCGCCGTAGTGCACCGCCTGGATGCCCGGCGTGATCACCGGCGGGTTCTCGCGATCGAGCTTGGCCACGTACGCGCGAACGCGCGGATCGCTGAGCGACGCGTCGAACGGCAGGTTCGCGTACGCGGTCGGCGTCCCCGAGGTGTCGGTGACAATGAGCGGGACACCCAGCTCGCTGATGTGCCGGGACAATTCGAGGAGCGCCTCGTTCCCGGCCTCTTCGCGCGGGTCGTTCAACGCGCGGTAGACCTCTGCGTACATCTGCGCCGAGCGCGACGCATCGCGTCGCAGCTCGACCACGACACGACGCGAGAACAGGATGTAGGCGCCGAGCAGCAGGGCGAGCACGAGCCCCAGCACCACGACCGGCGCGCCGCGGCGCACGGGCTACTCCAGCACGTCGACGCCCAGATACGGCCGCAACACGTCCGGCACCGTCACGGTTCCGTCGGGGCGCTGATAGTGCTCGAGGATCGCGATGATCGTGCGCGGAAACGCGAGCCCTGAGCCGTTGAGCGTGTGCACGAAGCGGGGTCTTTCGCCGGCGCCCGGACGGTAGCGGATGTTCGCGCGCCGCGCCTGAAAATCGGTGAACGTGCTGCACGACGACACCTCGAGCCATTTTCCCACACCGGGCGCCCACACCTCGAGGTCGTAGGTCTTCGCGCTCGCAAAGCCCGTGTCCCCCGCAGCCAGCAGGAGCACGCGATACGGGAGTCCGAGCTTCTGCAGAATCGACTCGGCCTGCGTGGTGAGCAGCTCGAGCTGCGCCTCGGACGCCTCGGGCGTGCTGTAGCGCACGAGCTCCACCTTGTCGAACTCGTGCACGCGAATGAGTCCGCGCGTGTCCTTGCCGTGCGCGCCCGCTTCACGGCGGAAGCACGGCGTGTACGCCGTCATCCCCATGGGGAGTGCAGCGGCCTCGAGCACCTCATCGCGATACAGATTCGTGACCGGCACCTCGGCCGTCGGAATCAGAAAGAGATCATCCGTCGTGACGTAGGCGTCGTCCTCGAACTTGGGGAGCTGCCCCGTGCCGGTCATCGCCTGCCGATTCACCAGGAAGGGAACCCACGTCTCCGTGTACCCGTGCTCGCGCGTGTGGACGTCGAGCATGAACGACATGAGCGCCCGCACGAGCCGCGCACCGAGTCCTCGAAAGACGATGAAGCCAGAGCCGGTGATCTTCGCGCCACGCGCCAGGTCGAGAATCCCGAGCTGCTCGCCCACCTCCCAGTGCGGACGCACCCCTTCGCTCTCGCGCGGTGTGCCCCAGCTCCGGATGATCGTGTTGCACGATTCCCCGCCCTCGGGCACACTCGGCAGCGTGATGTTCGGAAGTTGCAGGAGGATCTGCTGGAGCTCGGTGTCGGCGCTGGTCAGCGCCGCTTCGCGCTGCGCGATCTCGTCACCGAGTGCGCGCGTCTCAGCGATGAGATCGTCGGCGTTCTCCTTCGCGCGCTTGCGGCGCGCCACCTCCTGGCTCGCGCTGTTCCGTGCCGCCTTCCGCTCCTCGACTTCCTGAATGAGCCGGCGCCGCTCGCGCTCGAGGGCCACCGCACGGTCTACCAGCGGGGCGAGCGCATCGAGTGCGCCACGCCGCCGCAGTGCGTCGCGCAGCGCGTCAGCTTCGTCGCGGACCAGCTTGAGGTCGAGCACGATCAGCTCGTGGGCACACCCGGAGCGAGCGACCGGAAGTTGCAGTTCGGGTCCACCACCAGCGTCACCTGGATGGTGCGCGGCGGCATCACGCTGGGCGTGGTCACCGTCGTGTCGCTCGTGTTCACCGCCGTCACCTGCATCTTCGAGTAGATGAACGGACTGAGCCCGAGAATGTTCGAGCACGCGCTGGGCTGGGCCTGCACGGCGAGCACATCGCCCACGGCGATATCGATCGCGGTGCTGTCGTTGTACCCGCTCGCCGGCGCTGTGAGCAGCGAGTCGAATGGCCCGCTCACCTTCTGGATGCCCGCGTTGGCAATGCCGGTGATGGCGAGCGGCGGAATCGCGACGGCCTGGCCATTGCGAATGTCGAAGATGACGTCGGCCGTCGATGAGCCATCGGTCACCACGGTGCGCCCACCATACGTGTCGATCCCCGTCGGCGCGCTCAGCGGTGTTCCCGAGAACGCGAAGACGGTGAGGACGGTCGAGAACGTATCGAGGTTGGCGGTGATGCCGGTCGGGTTGCCACAGCCCGCGACGGCGGCGGCGCCGACGATGAGAAGAAGCGATCTGCCCTTCATGGAGCCTACGGAAGATGAAGACTGGCCGCACGGTGCGGGCCGCGAAGCTTATCGCGCGGCACGGGAGAGTTCAAGCGAGTTGCTTCGCTTGACTTCACCACATGGCCGTCCTAGCTTCGCAGCACCCGAGCAGGAGTTTGCATGCCGACCATTCGCGATCTCGTCGCCGCACTGCGCCAGCGGGAGGGCGTCGACGCCGCCGTCGTGCTCGGACGCGACGGTCTCCTCATCGACAGCCAGACGGCGCCCACCGTCGATGCAGAAGGGGTGGCTGCACTCATCCCGGCCATCATCGGCGCCGCCGACGAGCTCGGCGCACACATCGGTCGCGGCGCCGCCAACACGGCGGTCCTCGAGTATCCGGACGGCATCGCCATTGTGTCGGTACTCTCCAACGAAGCCATGCTGCTCGTCCTGGCGCAACCCGACGCGAACACGGGCAAGCTTCTCTACGAGCTCCGCCGCCACCGCGAGCACATCGCGGCACTGATGTAGCAGTACGCATCCGCCGCCTCGCGGAGACCGGGCGCCCTCGATCGCGCGCCCGCGTTGCCGTGAAGCGACGGATTCGCGTTCACCATACACACGACACCGACACACCGGCAGACATGGACCAGATGCACGTTCTCGTCGCCGACGACGAGCCCCACATTGGACGCATCATCAAGATGAAGCTCGAGCAGGGCCCGTTTCGCGTGACGCTGGCGTATGACGGACGCGAAGCGATGGAAGTGCTGGAGCGCGACGACGACCTCGCGCTGGTACTGCTCGACCTGATGATGCCGCGCTTGAGCGGGCTCGACGTCCTGCAGCGGATGCGGAGCGACCCGCGGTGGAAGAATCTTCCCTGCATCATCCTCACCGCCGCAGGGCAGGAGCAGCAGCACCGCAGAGCGATGGAGCTCGGCGCGAGCGAGTTCCTCACGAAGCCGTTCAGCCCGAAGAAGCTCTACGGCCGCACCGCCGAGCTGCTCGGGGTGACGACCGAGGAGTTGGGAGCCCGCGACTCGTGACGCGCTGGGCCGTGATCCTGGCGGGCGGCGTGGGCTCGCGGTTCTGGCCCCTCAGCACACCACAGCGCCCCAAGCAACTCCTGCCGCTCGTCGATGACCAGCCGCTGCTTGCCGACACCGTGCAGCGACTCGCTCCGCTGGTCGACGCCGAGCACACGCTGATCATCACCAATGCGATCGTCGCGGACGCCGTGCGGACGCTCCTGCCCCGTGTGCCGGCGTCGAACATCATCGCCGAGCCTCGCTCGGCTGGCACCGCGCCCGCGCTCGCGTGGGCCGCTGCCGAGATCGAGCGACGTGATGCCTCGGACGCGACGATGGTGTGCGTGCACGCCGACTGGGCTATTGCAGATCCCGACACGTTCCGCGACACGCTGGCTCGCGCGGCGGACGCGGCCGCGCGCCATGCGAGCCTCGTCACCGTCGGCGTCGTGCCGACGCGCCCGGATCCCGGCTTCGGCTACATTCAGCCCGGTGAGGCCGTGGACGGCGCCCGCCACGTCGCGCGCTTCGTCGAGAAGCCCGATCGCACGACCGCCGAGCGGATGATGCGCGACGGCTACCTGTGGAACTCCGGCATCTTCGCCTGGCGCGCGGGCGATTTTCTGGACGAGATCCGCACGCACACTCCCGAGGTCGCTCCGGCCCTCGACTGCGCGGCAGCAGGCGACGCGCGGCGCTTCTTCTCCGACGTCCGGTCCATCTCGGTGGACAACGGGGTGCTCGAGCGCAGCGCGCGCGTGCTCGTCGTCCCCGGCGATTTCGGGTGGGACGATGTGGGAACGTGGGCCGCGCTGCGTCGCGTGCGCGCGCTCGATGCCGACGGAAACGCCGTCGCCGGCGATACGCACCTCGTCGCCTCGCACGACAACGTGGTTCACGCCGAGGGGAACACCGTGGTATTGTACGGGGTGTCCGATCTCGTTGTCGTGACGCGCGCCGGCTTGACGCTGGTCACCACCGTCGAGCGCGCGGCCGATCTCAAGTTGCTGCTCGACGCACTGCCGCCAGCAGTGCGCGACATTCCGTGACGTCGCTCTACCTCTACGACGACGCGCAGGCGCGCACGTTCGAGCCCTTCGCGCTCACGCGCCCGCTGGGCGAGATGCGCGCAGGCGCGGAGCTCATCCGGCGCCGGTGGGCAGCCGCGACGGGCACCTCGGTCGCAGGCGCGATCGTGCCGACGCACCTCGACAATTTCGAGGAGCTCGATGCGCCCCCGGCTGTCCAGGGCGCCATCCCCGCCGGCGCGATCATCGCCAACACGCGGTGCGTGGTGCCGCTCGGCATCGAGGTGTGCGACGCGGAGGTGTGGACGTGCGCGGGACGCGTGGCCGCGGTGCGCGTACAGGGCGACGTTTCCGTCGAACAGCTCGACGACGGCGCAGCATCGCTCGAATCGCTCGCGGCGCGCGACGGGCGCACGCTGGAGATCCAAGGGCGCTGGCTCGACCACGTGTGGGACTTCATCGCGCATCTTCTCACGCAGCTCCGCGAGGACATCGATGTGCTCGGCCCGCGGCTGGACTGTGTGCGGCCGGAGCACGCAGTGGTCGTCGGATCACATGGGGTGTACGTGGAGCGCGGCGCCATTGTGGAGCCACTCACCTGCATCGATGTCACCGCGGGTCCCGTGCTCGTGCGAAGCGGGGCGACGGTGCGCGCGTTCACGCGCCTGGTCGGCCCGTGCGCCGTCGCGAGCGGCGCAACCGTGCAGGGTGAGCGCGTGCACGGCTGCGCGATCGGCGAGATGACCGTCGCGCATGGCGAGCTGAGCGAGACCATCATCCTCGGCCACACGAACAAGTCGCACGACGGCTTCGTCGGCCATTCGTATCTCGGCCGGTGGGTGAACCTCGGCGCGGGAACGATCACGAGCAATCTGAAAAACACGTACGGTCCGGTGGTGCTCTGGACGCCGCAGGGCTTGCAGAGCACCGGGCTGCTCAAGCTCGGCACCCTCTTCGGCGATCACGTGAAGACCGGGATCGGCTTGCGCCTCACGACGGGAAGCGTCATTGGCGCAGGGTCGAACGTCTACGGGAGTGCGATGCCGCCCAAGCACGTGCCGCCGTTCTCGTGGGGACAGGGTGACGCGCTCTCGACGTACCGGCTGGAGCAGTTTCTCACCGTCGCCGAGCGCGTCATGGCGCGGCGCGGCGTGATGCTCGGAGCGCGCGAACGCCGGCAGCTCGAGGCAGCACACACCAGAAGCCGGAGCATCGCACCGTGAAGTTGTGGATGCTTGGCAGCGGGAGCCGTGGCAACGCGGTGCTGCTCGAGGCGCGCGGCACACGCGTGCTCATCGACGCGGGATTCCCCGTGCGTACGCTCGCTGAACGGCTCGCGGCGATCGAGGTCCCTGGCGAATCCATCGAGGCGGTCGTGGTGACGCACGAGCATCTCGATCACGTACGCGGCGTGTGCGCGGGCGCGAAGCGATGGGGCTGGTCCGTGTACGCGACCGAGCGCACCATCGATGCCTACCCTGCCCTGCGCGGCGCGCGGACCACGAGCTTCGCCGCTGGCGCGACCATCGAGTTGTCCGAGCTGTCACTCCGCTCCGTTTCGACCGCGCACGACGCGGCAGATCCGGTGGCGTTCGTGGCAACTGCGCGCTCGAGCGGCGTGCGGGCCGGTGTGGCATACGATCTCGGCCATGCATCCCCCGACGTACGCGAAGCGATGAGCTCGCTCGACGTGCTGGTGCTCGAGGCGAACCACGACGA